>JAWKNW010000016.1 GCA_041391505.1 Rhodothermales bacterium | reverse complement strand
ATGGAACTGGGGTGGCTGGGCGACGTGCGCCCCGGGGATACGTACGACGTGCAATTCTTCAGCGAAGCCGGCCGGCTCGGGCGACGCGTAGGCTACGCCGTGCCGCCCGGCCGCACCGACGCGCGGATGGACGGCCATCTCGAAGCGTACGACGGGCCTCCGATCCCGACGCAGGTACGCATGGAAGCCGGGCTGTTGTCGTGGGCATCCGAAGGCGCCGTCAACATCTACCGCCGCCGCTATCCCGAGAGCGTCTATACCCTGCAGGCGACCGTGACCGACGCCCGGACGTGGAGCGACGCGGCGATGGAGCCGGGAGCGCTGTATGGATATGTCCTGACCGGTCTCGACGCAATGGGCGAGCCCGGCATGCACAGCGTCGAGGCGACGTCGCTTCCCGCGAGCCGTTTCGTGGACCACGTGGCGCGCGGGGAGGCCGGCGTGTCGAACGCTATGGTTCGCGTCGTGGCGTACCAGGAAAGCGTCACCCTCGAACCCGGGGCGACGCACACGCTGCGCGTCGTCCGGTTGGTCCAGCCGGAGCGCGAGGATCCGGCGCGCCTGCTCGAGGCCGGGCGGCGGGCGCTCGCCGAGCCGCTCGATGCCTACCTCGCCGCCGACCGCGCCTGGCAGGCCGGCCTCCGCCTCGATCGCTTCCGCGATCGCGACGAGCGGCTGCTGTTTCTCTCGGCGGCGAACATGATGACGCAGGTGTTTTATCCCCCCGAAGGCGAGGCATCCTACCCCTATTACGTCTTCAGCAGGGAGCCGACGTGGGGATGGGGACATGGCGGGCAGGTGTTTCACGAAAGCCTGACGATGCTCGCATATGCGCAAATCGACCCGAAAGGCGCGATGGACTCGCAACGCCTCTACGCCGAAAGGCAGCATCCCAACGGATACATCAACTACCGGACCGGCGCCTACCTGAACGAAGTCATCCTGCACAACGACACCCTGACGTCGTCGGCCCCCTGGTATGCCTGGCAGAACTACGAGGTCTATCGCGAGACGGGCGATCGGGCGTTTCTCGAAACGATGTACGCGTCGTCCGCCCGGTTCTACCGCTTTTATGTGTCGAACCGCGACGCCGATGGCGACGGATTGGCCGAGTGGGGCGGGCACGCCGTCCTCGAATCGGTGCGCGATGCCGCGGTGGCCGTGTGGGACGAAGTCGGCTGGCCGGCGCAGTTCGACGGGGTGGACGTGAACAGCATGCTCGTGATGGAGGCGAAATCGCTCGAAGCGATGGCGCTCGAACTCGGGCTTGCCGAAGAAGCGGCGGAATGGCGCGCCGATCACGAGCGCCGGGCGGCCCTCATCAACCGGTTCATGTGGGATCCGGAGACCGCGTTTTATTACAACATCGACCGGCGGGACAACGATTTTTCGTACTCGACCGAGAACGATCTGAAACGGAAGGAGATCATCGGCTTTTTGCCGCTCTGGGCCGGCATCGCGGATTCATCCCAGGCGGCGGCTCTGGTGCGGCATCTGACCGACACCACGTCGTTCTGGCGCCCCTACGGCATCCCCTCGCTCGCGGCCGACGACCCCTACTACCATCCGAAAGGCTACTGGAATGGTCCCGTGTGGGTGGAGTGGAATTACCTGATCTACCACGGTCTGCGGGCCTACGGCTACGATCGCGAAGCCGATGCGCTGACACAGAAAAACGCGGAGGCGCTGATCGCCGGCCTGAGGTCGACGCACAACCTGTGGGAGTTTTATAGTCCGGACGAGGCCTGGGCCGGCTATCACCGGACGTACATCTGGGCGGGTATCATCAATCGCATGCTGGCCGATCGCGCGGTGCGGTGAGGGCGTGTATCGCGCCCTCATCGGGGCTGGAGCCCGGACTCAAGCCGTCGCGCGCGGCCGTGCCGTCAGGATGCCATAGATGCGTTTCACAAACTCCTCCCGGGGAGGGAGCTTGACGACATACCCGTTGGCGCCGGCCTGCATCGCTTCCTTCACCGTCGCCACGTCGGCGCTCGACGTCAGCATGAGGATGTAGGGCTCGTACGGCGGAGGCAGCATGCGGAGGCGGCGCGTCAGCTCGATACCGTCCATGTCCGGCATGTGCACGTCGCAGATGATGAGGCGAGGAATGGGAAGCCGCGTCAGGATTTCTATCGCGTTCGAGCCGTTGTCCGCCATCTCGATCTTGAGGTTGAGCGGCCTCAGGTACGCGAGGATCACATCGCGAAAGAACGCGGAGTCTTCGACCAGCAGAACATCGAGATCGTTCGTCATGGGCTTGCTTCTAGGTCGGCACACGCTGGCGGGCGAAACGGTCGCGCGCCCGGAAGCCCTAGTATCGGCGCCGGCAGGGAGGTGTTAATGCGGCGCCGGCAGGCCCCGGCTCGGCTCGCGCGGACGGCATCGCGCCTCTGCTTCGACTCCCCCCGCGGCTTTTTCATGCCCGCGCCTTGCTTCCTGTGTGGGGTGGCGGTTATCATGGGGTGTGATCTGGATCGGCCCGAGGCCGTAACGTCGTCGCTTCGCATATGGAAGAATATATCGCTTCGCTGGGCGCTTTCGCCCTTTTTCTCCTGATTCTGGCCGTTATCGCGATCGGGTACATCATGTACATGGTCCCCGTGCGGCTGTGGGTCACGGCGATATTCTCCGGCGTGCGCATCAAGCTGGTCCAGGATCTGGTCGGGATGCGGCTGCGCCGCGTGCCGCCCGATGTGATCATTATGCCGCTCATCGCGGCGCATCAGGCCGGCATCGATATCAACACCTCGTTGCTCGAGGCGCATTACATGGCCGGCGGCCACGTGAAGGAAGTGGTGCGCGCACTGATCTCGGCCCAGAAGGCCGGCATCGATCTCTCGTTCGAAAAAGCGACCGCCATCGACCTGGCCGGGCGCGACGTGTTCGACGCGGTGCAGGTGTCGGTCAACCCCCGCGTCATCAACACCCCGCCCATCGTCGCCGTCGCGAAGGACGGCGTCCAGCTGCGGGTGGTGAGCCGGGTGACGGTACGCGCCAACATCGCGCGGCTCGTGGGCGGTGCCGGCGAGGCGACCATCATGGCGCGTGTCGGCGAAGGCATCGTCTCGACGATCGGTTCGTCGGAAACCTATGCCCTCGTCCTCGAAAACCCGGCGTCGATCTCGAAGAAGGTGCTGGATGCCGGCCTCGACAGCGGCACGGCCTTCGAGATCCTGTCGATCGATATTGCGGACGTCGATGTCATCGAGAACATCGGGGCGAAGCTGCAGACCGATCAGGCCCGGGCGGACCTTCGCGTCGCGAGCGCGCGCGCCGAGGAGCGCCGCGCGGCCGCCATCGCGCTCCAGCAGGAGATGCGCGCCAGCATCCAGGAGCAGCGTGCCCGTCTCATGGAGGCCCAGGCGAGCATCCCCCTCGCCATGTCGGAAGCCTTCCGCAAGGGCCGGCTCCTGCGGGGCCAGCTGCCCAAAAAGAAACTCGAAGAATAGGCCGGATTCGTCCGGATCCTCAATCGTTACAGCTGGCGGCTCGATGTCCGAACTCCCCGAACCCTGGCTCCGCGGACCGCTGCCCGGAATCCCTCCGCTGCTCCAGCCGGCGGCGCACGCGCTCGTCATGTCGGTCGAAGACACCGCGCGGGCGGTCGATGGCCTGACGGAGACCCACCTCTGGATGCGCCCCGGCGGCGTGGGATCGGTGGGCTATCACCTCGCTCATCTGTCCGGCAGCACCGACCGGTTGCTCACCTATGCCCGCGGCGAGGCGCTTACCGACGAGCAATTCCGGTATCTGAAGGCGGAAGCCGATCTCGAAACGACGCGCCCCCGGCTGGACGATCTCCTCGCAGGCTGGCGACAGACCGTTGACGCCGCCTTCCGCCAGATGGCCGAGACGCCGGCGACCATCCTCACGGACACCCGCCGCGTCGGACGCGCCGGCCTGCCGTCCACCGTCATCGGGCTCCTGTTTCACGCGGCCGAACACGCCTCGCGCCATACCGGCCAGCTGGTGACCACCGCCCGCATCGTGCGCGCCATGGACGGAAAATAGCCCGATCGGCGACGACGTCCTTCCCGGATACGGAGAACTTGTTTTCCCCGATGCGGGGAGCATGGCCTCATCGCGATGGCGCTCCCGGCTGGGGAGGTGCAACTCAAGGCGGTTGCCAACGTGGCGACCTGCTCTACGAGATCAACATGATGTGCGACAGCGTTGTCTGTCAGGCGCCGTCGAGGCGTCGGTCGTGGTCGATGCGCCTGCCGCGTGGCAATACCCACATCTACTACAGCGCATACGCGCTCGATCGACTCACCACGCAGCTTCCCAGCCTCGCCGCCGCCAGCAAGCCGACGATCGTCGTGACGGGGCGCAGCGAACGCGAGCCGAAGAAGCCGTAATCAGACCCGCACCTCGGTGAGGATCCGCACCGGCCCGAGCAGGCCGGCCGGCTCGAGCGCGGCATCGGCGGAGGGACCGGAGCCGAGCAGCCAAGTCTGTCGCTGAGCCTCCGGCAGGCCGGCGTCCCGGACTAGCCGGTTGTGCCAGGTGTTGGTTACCTCGATTTCGAGCGCGTTGGGGCCCGTCTTCGCGGCCGGCGTGAGATCGACGCGATAGGGCGGCTTCCACAATACCCCCAGATCCTGCCCGTTCAGCCGCACCCTCGCCAGATTTTTTACATCGCCGAGATCCAGAAACAGGCGCACGCCATCCGATCCTACGGGCAGTTCGATCTGTTTCCGGTAGGTCGCCGTCCCGGAAAAATGCTTGATCTCGGCGTCCCGCTGAGCGGTCCACGAGCCGAGTTCGAGATTGATGCGTTTGTTGGTCAACGTGAGTAGCGGGAAAGTCACCTGCCAGGGGCCTTCGATGGGCCGGGGAGCGGGCACATCGGTCGCAGTGACGACGGCGGAGAAGCCCGCCATGGTTTTGAGGCCCCAGCTGCCCGATGCGGATGCCCAGCGTTCGAGTCCCGCCGGCGTCGAGCGCAGCCGCAGAGCCCTCCGGTCGGATGTGCCATCGACGGCGGAAACCGGATCCAGACCCCGAGAGACCCGTCTGAAAACGACGAAAACCGAGCCGGCGGGGTCGAAATCCATCGGCACGACCGTGCGTCCGTTTTCGACCCGCCAGACCGCGGCGTCTTCGATGACCCCCGTGTCCGGATGCCACAACTCGGGAACGCGCCCCTCGATGCGGAAGCTCGCTTCGCAGGACAGCGGAAACTGCTCCTGATTCGAAAGGAAATACACGTCGGAATCACCGTCCCGTTTGTGATTCCACACGAGCCCCCAGCCCTGGCGGGCGGCGCCGTACAGGGTCGGGTCGATGCCGTGTGGTTCGTATGCCGTGGCCTCGTAGGGTGTGCCACGCTCGGTGTGGGTAACGCGATGGAACAGCAGGTCGGGCGCGACGCCGATCGTCGTCAGCACCTCATCCATACGGGCGTGCCGGAAGATGCGACCGTTCCCGATACGCCGGTAAGCTGGAGATTCATCTGACGGGTCGCCCCAGAGTTCGCCGGCGACAGTCGGGACTTCATGCGCGGCGAACGATGCCATTTCGAGGCTCGGCGAGCCGGTCGGCATGGGACCTACGATCGACACGCCGGCGAGCGCGAGCTCCCTCACCTTGTGCAACATTTGCGGTGTGAGTAGACGATCGGGACGAAGGACGAGCACATGATAGCGCGCCCCACGGTCCAGCACCAGCATCCCGTTCTCGGCGCGTGCGTGATTGAGCAGGACGTCCCGGTTGATGGAGTCGTAGGCATAGCCTTGCGGCAATGGCGGGTCGGTGACGAAATACGAACCATAACGCGGCGGGATGAGGGCGCGGCAGGGGACGGATTCGCCGATGAAATAGGCCACGTCCCGCACGGCGTAGCCGGACTGCAGGAGCATCTGGCAGCGACGGAGGTAGTCGATCCAGGCCTTGCCCGGCTCGAACCACGTGGTGTGCTGGTTGATGTAGGTGCCGGCGGCGCCTGTCTGGCCCGGTACGCGTCCCGGATAGGGCTGGGCGGCCCATAGGTGCAGCATGAACCGGTTGATCCCGTCGGCGAAGTGGAGGTCGCCCATCGCCTTCAGATCGTAGGGGTGCTCCTTCCAGTCGCCGCCCCCAGTGAACGCCTCTGCCATGACGATGGCTTTTCCATAGATGTGCGCGGCGTGGGCGGCTTCGGCAATGTCGCAGGGTTTCCAGTTCTGCCAGGCGGTCACCCAGAACTCGCCGGCGGTCACGTCGACGTGTTTATGGACGCTCAGGCCGTCGCAGATCATCCCGGGGGGGACGGCTTCCATCTGCATCTGCGAACCGCGCGAGCGGGCCAGGTCGTTGAGCGTGGCTACATAGTTGTCGCTGATCAGGTCGGCGATGGTATGGCGCAGGTCGAACAGAAAGCTTTCGCTGATGTCGGCACTTTCGACGGGGATCCCGGCCATGGCGGGCAGGTACGGGATGGCGTCGTAGCCACGCCGCGCGCGAAAGGCTTCGCGCATGACCGGCGACCAGTTCTGGGAACCGCATTCCCAGCTATCCACATTGAGCATGGTCAACACGCGGCTGGCCAGTTCGGCCCCGATGTCGTCGATCACGCGGGCGTACCAGCCGTTGAACGCCGCGCGCGCGCCGGCTTCGCTGAACTTGTCGGACTCCAATCCCTGGCCTATGCCTTCTCCGTTCGTCCGCCCCATCGTCGTGTATCCAAAGCGAAGGACTTTCCACGTGCTGCCGGCTGGCGCCTGCCAGTTCAGGGTGCCGTCGGCGCGCATGCGGTCGGTCAGGTCGACGAGCGCATCCATCGGGACGCAGGCCGACGACGGGGTCTCCGCGTCGGTCACGCGTCGGCTCATGCCCCAGACGAGCCCCGACTTGCCTTCCCAGTGATGGACGACGGGTGTGCTGGAGAGTTCGAGGCTGCTGATCAAGAGCGGATCGATCATGTCGAGCATCGGGATGGCCGACACCTCGCCCGGCTCGAAACCGAAGCCGCCGCTACCCCGGTACGAGCCCGACTGCATATGCTCGTCGTAGCCGATGGGTGGGGCGGGGTTATAGACGAGTCGAAAATGCCGGGCCGTCGTTTCCGGTATCGTGTGCGTCAAGGACGTGAGCCGGGTCTGCCAGCTGTGCGCCATCGGCTCGAGGGCGCCGATCCGTCGAAAGGTTACGCCGTCGTCGCTGGCCTGCACCTCCATACTGTGAGCGGGGCGGTTGTACACGCCGAAGCGTGAGTTGCTGCTGCGGCTTCCGGGATTCATGCGGATGGAGCGCAGCGTGAAGGGTGCGTCGAACGAAAACTGGAGGTGGCCGCCCGTCTCGGTATCGATGGTCAGTTCCTGGTTCGAGATGTCAGTCAGCTTGCCGATATCCCCGACCGGTAGCGTGGCGGTAACGACGGCGCCGCGTGTCCTGTTGGTCTCGCCCCAGCCGGCAGGGATGGGGAATGCCAGGACGGCCAGATCCCGGTAATAGTCCCGCCACGCCTGCGGCTCGGTGTCTCGCTCGCCGGCGCGCCGCGGCCGCGCGAGCGCTCCGTCTACACCCTGCCCGCCTTCGACGATCCGTTCGCTCCAGACGAGCTGTTGCTGGGAGTCCTCCGGCTGGATCCAGTCGCCCCCGGCGGTCGCCCAGCCGGCGCTGATCTGGAGGGCCAGCGTGATCCCCAACCGACCCGCCTCGCTGACGGCATGATGGATGAGGTCGAACCAGGCGGGCGTAAGCGGCGCCGGCGCCTGATCGACGACCGTTCCCGGGCCGCGAAAACTGGCGGCTCCAGGCGGGAAGCTAAAGAGCGACGCGCCGGCGATACCCATCGTGGCCATGCCCTCCAGATCCGCCGTGACGCCTTCCCGCGTCTGATTCGCATTCGTCCAATGCCACACGACCCACGGTCCGGCCGTTCGGGGCGGATGGGCGAACAAGGCATCGTCCACCCCGGAAAAAGGGGCCTGGGAGGCAAAAAGCGTCGTGAAATCGGGTGCTGCCGTCAACAATACGGCCGTGCCGCCTGCAAGCTGGATAAACCTTCTGCGTTCCATGTCCTGGTCCGTCAATGGGGGGATGTCAACCGGAGCATTGTACTTCACTCCGGCACCATTCACAACCGGTGAAGACGAAGCCCGCAGGGCCATTTTGCCGGCTTGGCGATTCGCGTTACCTTCTGTGGACGATCTGGGCCCCTTCATCCGGCATAAACACAACCATGCACGCTATCCGCCTTTCGTTTTGTCTGGCGCTGCTCGCCACAACGGCCTCGGCGCAACCGCAACAGGGCATCCGCACCCCGAACGATACCCTGCAGTCCGTACGCGTCGTCGACGCCCGGACCGTCCAGCTGAGCATCTATGCCCCGAAGGCGGAGGAGGTGACGGTGGTCGGGGATTTTCTGAAAGAATACCGTCCGCTACCGCTCCATAAGGAGGCGTCCGGCGTCTGGTCGGTCGTCATCCCGGATCTCCGCCCCGACGTGTATACGTACGACTTCACGGTCGATGGCGTCCGGACGTTCGACCCGAAAAACGCCCGCTTCAAAGAGGCGGAAAACGGGCTCTCCAATCTGTTCGAACTCCCCGGCTCGGAGGCCGATTACCAGGCGGCGAAGGGAGTGCCCCATGGCGAAGTGAGCAAGGTGTGGTTCAATTCGGCGGTGACCGGTACGATCGGTCGGTTTCACGTCTATACCCCGCCCGGCTATGAGGCCCTGCAAGGCCCCCTGCCCACGCTGTACCTGCAACACGGCGGCGGCGACAACGACGCGTCGTGGCTGACGGCGGGGCGCGCGAACTTCATCCTCGACAACCTCCTTGCGGAAGGCCGGATCGTTCCGATGATCGTCGTGATGCCGATGGGCCACCCGGTGCCTGGTTTCCATATGGAGGCGGGGACGGACGGCGACCCGTATTATGCGCAGCTTTTTGACGAGATCATCCCGTACGTCGAGGGCCATTTTAAGGCATCGACGCGCGCGGAGGACCGGGCCTACGCCGGCCTGTCGATGGGCGGCCTCCAGGCGCTGAACATCGCGCTCTTCCATCCTGAGAAGTTTGCCTATGTGCTGCCGCTGAGCACCGGCTACTTCCCGCCCCAGCTCAAGACGCTGGAGGAGCAGCACGCCGACGTCCTGAAAAACCCGGCCATCAACCGCCTGAAGCTGTTCTGGATCGCCATGGGCGGTCAGCAGGATATCGCCTATCAGAACGGCCAGAACATGCTGGCGCTGTTCGACCGGTACGGCATCAGGTACACGACGAACGACTACCCCGCCGGCCACACGTTTATAACGTGGCGCCACAACCTGGTCGAGTTCGGGCCGCTGCTATTCCGGGATTGAATCGCCTCCGGATGCTGGTGTGAGGCGATCTTCGCATGTGCCGGCGGGCGGAGGGGAGAAATCACATCCTGCCGACAGGCTCTTGAGTGGCCATAAACGACAAAAGGGCCCCCGGGGGAGCCCTTTATTTCGCGTCGCGCGCATGGGAGGATTCGAACCCCCGACCTTTGGAACCGGAATCCAACGCTCTATCCAACTGAGCTACATGCGCGTTTCGAGCAAGATAGTCCCATCAATGATTTGCGGTCAAGCAGGTTCCACGCCTTTGCTGAAGAATCGAAAAACATCGGCCGTCATGGCGGGTAGAAGGACGACCGTTTCAACAGGGCCACCCCCAGGCAGCGACCCCCCGGGCAGCGACAAAGCGCAGATATGGAACAACCACGGATGATGGAAACCGGTGCCGTGCCGGTAAAGACGCTCCCGGACGCCTGGGAGCCGGCGCCGCCGATCCCGCTCGACCGCTATCTGGAGCGTCAGCGTTTTTCGCCGGGGTTGATGGCGTTTCTGACCCTCATCGTGGTCATCATCCTTTTTCACATCGTCATCGGTCCGATCGCCATGATCGGACTCCTGATGTTGAACGGGATTTCGCTGGCCGACTTGCAGGGCGCGCTCGAGGAAGTCATCGCCGACAACGCCCGGATTCTCCTCGTGGCCAACACGATCGGGCAGTTTTTTGCGCTGGCGCTGCCCACGTATCTCATCCTGCGTCTGCACACGAGCCGGCCCTGGGCGTTCGTGCGGCTCCGGCGAACGACGACGCCCACCATTGCGTTGTCGCTGGTGGGGCTGGCCGTGCTCACCCCCGTGGTGTGGTGGCTCGGCAGCGTGAACGAGGCGATCCCGTTGCCGGAATGGATCGAGAAGCTCGAACAATCGCAGGTCGATCTGATCGAGCAGGTGCTCGTGCAGGATCTGGGCGTCGTGTTCAGCCTGTTCGTGATGGCGCTGACGCCGGCCTTTTGCGAGGAGCTGTTGTTTCGCGGGTATGTGCAGCGGCAGCTGGAACGGCAACTCGGCGTCGTGGCGGGCATCGTCATCATCGGAGTGCTCTTCGGCCTGTTTCATTTCCGGTTCTCGCAGGTGATACCGCTGTCGGTGATCGGGATGTATCTGGCGTATCTTACCTGGCGAACCGGATCGCTGTGGCCGGCGATCGCCGTGCACTTCGTCAACAACAGTTTTGCGCTCCTGATGGGGATGTACGTGAGCCGGCAGCCGGACATGGACCTCGAATCGCTGGAGCAGATGGACGTGCCGGTGCTCGTGACCGTCGTCTGTACGGCGGCATTTGCCGGAATTGTGTATGTTTTACACCGACGCGCCTCGCTTGCCGCAGGCAAGGTCGAGGCCTAGCATCAAACGGAGAAGATCATGAGCGAGACGCCATCCCAGGACTGGGTGCCGGTCTTCAAGACCGGAATAGACTACGAGGCCGAGATCGTCTGTGACCGGCTCAACGATGCCGGCATTGCGGCCGTCGTCCAGAACAAAAAAGATCACGCCTTCAACCTGACCATGGGCGACCTGGCGCGGATTCAGGTGCTCGTGCAGCCGGATCGCGAGGCGGAAGCCCGGGACATCCTCACCTCGATCCCCATTGACGAAGCGGAGCTGACCCGCCAGGCCCTCGCCGCCTCACCGCTCGACCCGGCCGACGCCACCCTCGCCGAACTCGATGAGGCGTTGCCGGCGGGGGATGAGGACGAGGATGGAGACCCGCTCGAGGAGGAAGAGGAGAAAGACGAGTAAGACGTTCGGCGCGTCTCGGATGCGGCATTCCGGGCACGCATCCCGACCACCCACCCAGCCATGATGTCTCGGAACACCACGACGCTCCCCAGACCCTTGTCCAACCTCGCGCAACGTATACTCACGGCGCTCATCGGCGTACCGCTGGTGATCGGGGCGGTGTATGCGGGCGGTTCGTTGTTTCTGCTGCTCGTCGGGGTGCTGACCGTCGCCGCCCAGATCGAGTTCTACAAAATGAGCGGCGCCGACGAGCGGCACGCGCTCCGGCTGGTGGGGCTCCTCATGGGAGCACTCGTCGTGCTGCAGATCCGGGTTCCGGCCGCGTGGCCGGCGCTGGTGCTGCTGGCCGTCGGACTGCTGGTCTACGCCACCTTTTTTGCCGGGCGGCGCGAGGTGTGGGAGCGTCTGGCGTGGGTTTATGCCGGCGTGTTTTATCCGGCGTTTTTTGCCGCTCAGCTCGCGGTGCTGCGGCTGCGCGAGGGGGGAGGCGTGGACTCCCTGACCGCGTTCTGGTTGATGGCGGCGCTGCTGGTCGGCATCTGGAGCAACGACACGCTGGCCTATGTGGCCGGGCGACTCTTCGGCCGCCGGCCGCTGGCGCCTGCGATTTCGCCCAAGAAGACCTGGGAAGGAGCGATCGGAGGCCTGGTCGGCGCGATGGCGGCCGTGGTGCTGATCAAGGTCTATCAATTGCCGTTATTGAATTGGGGGCACACGATCGCCCTTGGTCTCATCGTGGGGGTAGGGGGAGAAGTGGGGGACCTAATCGAGAGCCGGCTGAAGCGGGAATGGGGCGTCAAGGACTCGGGCAACCTGCTTCCGGGGCACGGCGGCATCCTCGATCGCATCGACGGACTGCTGTTTACGGCCCCGCTCTACGTGCTCTATCTGACGTACGTGGCGGGGGTCTACCGCTGAGGCGCGGGGCGCCGGCGCGCGCTGGAACGATGTGCACGAGGCCCTGTATAAAAAAACAAACCGAATCGCGCCCCTGTTAGAGCCAATCCGCGAGGTATCCGATGGGTCTTTTTGTACCGAGCAAACGTCCGCAACACCGGAAATTCGATTACCAGCCCCGGTTTTATAATCCGGAACGCGAGCAGAAAATACGCGAGCGTATTCGAATTCAGAGCCACGCGGCCAGCCGGCGACGGAGTCCGATCGGGCTCGTGTACGCGATCATTCTGTTCATTTTTGCGGTCTTTCTGTACACCAGCCTGTCGTGATGCCGGGGGCATGGCGACGGGACGATATTCGAGAGGAGTGGACGCCCGGTGACGAACGAAGGCCATAGCGGAACGGCGGAATCGTCGGATAGCATCATCCGGACCATGCCGCCTGCGCTCGCGAACAAGATCGCGGCGGGCGAGGTGGTGCAGCGGCCGGCGTCGGTCGCCAAGGAGCTGATCGAAAACGCCATCGACGCCGGGGCCTCCGAGATCACGCTCATCCTGAAAGCCGCCGGCAGCGAACTCGTGCAGGTGGTGGACAACGGGTGCGGCATGAGTCCGATCGACGCCCTGCTGTGTTTCGATCGCCACGCGACGAGCAAACTGGTGCGCATCGAAGACCTCGACGCGCTTCGCACCCTGGGTTTTCGTGGCGAGGCGCTGGCGTCCATCGCCGCGGTCGCGCAGGTCACGCTCCTGACACGCCGGCACGAGGACGAGATGGGGTACCGCGTGTCCGTCGAGGACGCGGCCGTGCTGGCCAGCGAGCCCTGCGCGGCCCAGGCCGGCACCTCGATCGCGGTGCGCAACCTGTTCTACAACGTGCCGGCTCGCCGCAGCTTTCTCAAAACGCCGGCGACGGAATTCAAGCACATCGTCGAGACCTTCCAGTTTCTCGCGCTCTCCCATCCCGGCATCGCCTTCACGCTCGTTCATGACGAAAACGAGGTGTACCGGCTCGAAGCGTGCCCGGGCAAGGCGTTCCATACGGCGCTGAAAGCGCGGATCGCGCAGCTGCTCGGCGCCCAACTCGGCGAACAACTGATCGGGATCGAGGAAACGACCAGCTACCTGTCGGCCCGCGGCCTCATCGGGAAGCCCGACTATTTTCGGCGCAGCCGGGGCGAGCAGTTTCTCTTCGTCAACGACCGGTATGTGAAGGATCGGTATCTGGAGCATGCCATCCGATCGGCCTACGAAGACCTCATTCCCGAGGGCGCCTTCCCGTTTTTTGTGGTCTTCCTCAGCATGGATCCGCGCCACGTGGATGTCAACGTGCATCCCACCAAGGCGGAAGTCAAGTTCGACGACGAGCGCGGCATCTACGGGTTTTTGCGCTCCGTGGTGCGCAAGGGCGTCGGATCGGCGGCCCTGTCGCCTCAATTCGATTTCGACGGGGCGCCCGCCGCCGGCGGATCCGGACTGGGCGGCAGCGCGATCGCTGCATCCTGGCTGACGCCGGCCACCGGACGTTCCTCCAGGGGATCGTCCTGGTCCGCGCCCCGCAGCGGCGGCCGCGACCCGTACGGGCCCTCCAGCGGCGCGTTGAGCGAACGGCTTTTCGGGGGCACGCACCGCACCGAGCCGGCGTCGCTCCTGATTCCCTCCGAACCGAATCGCCAGAACGAAGCAGCCGACGAGGCCGACCTCGATGGCGCGCCGATCTGGCAACTGCACCAGCGGTATATCCTCACGCAGATCCGATCGGGGCTGATGATCTTCGACCAGACCGCGGCGCATGAGCGGATTCTGTATGAGAAGGCGTTGCAGAACCTGGAAAGCGGGATGGCGCTCTCCCAGCAGCTCCTGTTTCCCCATACGCTGGATTTCAGCCCCAGCGACTTCGAACTGATCAAGGAGCTACTGCCCGACTTCCGAAAACTCGGCTTCGAGGTGGACCTCTTCAGCGGCCGGTCGGTCGTCGTCCGCGGCGTGCCGGCGGATATCAAGGTGGGGGATGAACGCAAGATCCTCGAGGAGATCCTCGAACAGTACAAGATGAACCGCGATGCGCTCAAGCTGCAGGCGCGGGAGAACCTGGCCAAAAGCATCGCCCGCCGTGGCGCGTTGCGGGGCGGGACGCGCCTCGATGCCAAGGAGATGCGCTCGCTGATCGACCAGCTTTTCCAGTGTGAGATGCCCTACGTGTGTCCGTACGGGCGCCCGACCCAGGTGAGCCTGACCATGGACGAACTCGAGGCGCGCTTCAACCAGGGGCGTCCCGCCTCCTGACGCCGGCTGCTCATGATGGAACGCGTCGCCGACTATATCGCCGAGCACCGGCTGCTCGAACCCGGCGACGCCGTGCTGGTCGGGGTCAGCGGAGGCGTCGATTCGATGACGCTCCTCGACGTGCTTCGCCGGCTCGCGTACCGCGTCGAAGTCGCCCATGTCAACTACCGCCTCCGCGACGCGGCGTCGGATGCCGACGAGGCGCTCGTCCGGCGCTATGCCGACTCGTACGGCATCCCCGTGCATGTCCAGTCCGTCGACGGGCGCGGGCTCAAGGAGCAGCCGGGCTCGTTCCAGGCCGCGGCCCGCGCGGCGCGGTATGCGTTTTTCGAGGCCATCACGCTGGAGCGCGGCCTCGCGGCGGTCGCCGTGGCCCACCATGTGGACGACCAGGCCGAGACGTTGCTCCTGAACCTGTTCCGCGGCGCCGGCCTCGAAGGACTTTCCGGCATGCCTCCGGCGCGGCCGCTTCGCGCGGGCGCCGGCGTCCGGCTCGTGCGGCCCCTGCTCTGGGCGACGCGGGAGGCCATCGCCCGGTATGCCGCCGAGGCCGAGGTGCCCTGGCGGTTCGACGTCTCGAATGCGGACACGAGCTATCGGCGAAACGCCGTCCGGGAACGCCTGCTGCCGCTCGTCGAGGAAATGTTCGGCGCCGGCGCCGTGGGGCAGGTCGCCGCGGCGGCGGATCGGCTGCGCGCCTACAGAGACGCGTCGTTCGACCCGGCCCTGGCCGCCCATCTCGCGGCGGTGCTGGTCGACGATCGCGCGGAACGAACGCTGCGTATCGGTGGATTGCGTGCGCTGGCCGCCGTCTGGCGCCGGCGCGTCATGCTGGAAGCCCTGGGGCGATGGTCGCCGCGCACGCCGCGCACGAGCGACGCCGCCGATCGGGTACTGGCGCTGCTGGACCTCCAGACGGGGCGGAGAGTCCAGGTCGACGCCGGCACGTTCTGGCGCGAGCGCGACGCGCTCGTGTTCGTGCCCACCGAAGCGAGCCCTCGTGAGCAATCGGGGTGGCTGGCGCCCGGCGACTCGCTGTGCGTCTCCGCCGGATGCCTGTCCCTCGGGTGGCCCGAGGCGCCGCCGGCATCGCCGGCGGAAGGCGCCCCCAATCGGGTCTGGATCGATGCCTCCCGCGTGTCGCTGCCGCTGTCCGTGCGACCCTGGGCGTCCGGCGACCGGATTCGGCCTTTCGGGATGGCCCATACCCGGAAGGTGAGCGACATGCTGACCGATGCGCGGGTGCCGAGCCATGTCCGTGCCGGCTGGCCGGTGGTCCTGAGCGACCGCACCATCATCTGGATCCCCGGCGTTCGCATGGCGGACGAGGTGCGCATCAGCGCCGGCACCGAGCGCGCGCTGCGGCTCGTACTGGAGCCCGGCTCGCAGGGCGTCGCGATCCCGTCATCCGACCGTGAATAACGCACAAACCGGCGACGCTTCGTTCCGATCGTCGCCGCTTCCTTCGTAGTTTCCCCCGGTCCATCGATCCAAGCCTATTCCCTGAACCTATGAACGAGCAGTCGGCCGGGACGCAGGTCGGTCCGTACGTGTTTTGCCGCGGCGAGCGGTTCAAGCGGTACCTTGCGAAAGAAACGCTCCACGCGCGCATCCGCGAGATCGCGGCGGAGATCAACACCGTGTACGCCGGCAAGACGCCGATATTGATCGCCGTGCTCAACGGGGCATTCATGTTTTTCTCGGACCTCCTCAAGGAGATCACGATCGAATGCGAGGTCGATTTTATCAAGTTGTCCTCCTATGGCGATGCCAAGGTCAGCAGCGGCAACGTCAGCGAATTAAAAAGCATCGATGCGAGCATCGAAGACCGGCATGTGATCGTGGTGGAGGACATCGTGGATACGGGGCTTTCGATGGCGTACATCCTCAAACGGATGGCTGCGTACCGGCCGGCGTCGCTCAGCACGGCCGTTCTCCTCCACAAAAAAGAAGCTACGCGCGTCGATGTACGCCTTGATTACGTCGCGTTTACCATCCCCAATCTGTTCGTGCTCGGCTACGGTCTCGACTACGGACAGCTGGGTCGCAACCTCCCGGAGATCTATATCCTCGATCAGCCGGCGGACTGATCGCTCCGGATTGTGGACAACATGCGTCCTCGAGTGGACACGCCGGCGCGCGGCCTCCGGCCCCATCGGCGTCTGGCGCTACGCCTACAGGCGGTGGAGCGGCCTGAAGCGGGGTGATGCGTACCCTTTTTGGGCGCCGGCGTAACAAATGTTGCGGAGATGTCGTCATTTTTGGTACGACATGTGTATAGGTTGTAGGGAAACGCACCACATGCCGGATTGGCAGCACGCCGGCCGGACCCAAGCCCAGGAGACCGTCATGCATTATCGCATCGAGACTTTTCGCATCAAACGCATCGCCGCCCTTGCGCTGGCTTCCGCCAGCACCCTCATCGCGGCCCTCGCCGCCATCATCCGATGACGCTACTCCGCCGCCTGCTGGCCCTCTTTTTTCGCTCAACCTGCAAGAACAGGACGCTCTGTGCGGCCGATTGTCCGTGCGGCCTCCGACGGCTTGAGCCGGTGCAGGTTCGTGCACGGGTGTAGCCGTTCAGGACACCCGGGAATCCGGCGCGAGCGCGACAACCCTGTCTCACCTTTTTTCTTTGCGGCCTTTCTCCGACCTTGCAGGTGATCCATCCCCTGTCATTCTCGGAACGCGCCGATGCACGCTACCTTCTCCCGTCGCGATTTTCTACGTCGCGCCGGCCTCGCCGGACTGCCGCTCGTATGGCCCGGTATGGGGCTCCCGGCCGTCGCTGCGACGAAACGTGGGCCCGTCTGTCTCTTTTCCAAACACCTCCGGTGGCTTTCGTTTGACGAGATGGCCGATCTGGCCGCCGAAATCGGTTTTGAAGGCGTGGCGCTGACGGTGCGGCCCGGAGGCCATGTGCCTCCCGACCAGGTCGAGTCCCTGTTGCCGAAAGCGGTCGAGGCCGTGGAAAAAGCCGGCCTGCACGTCCCCATGATGACAACGGCCATCACCGACGCTGCGGACCCGCTGACGGGGCGCGTGCTGAAAACGGCCGGCGCCCTGGGGATTCGCCACTACCGGATGGGGTACATCGCGTACGACGAGAGCCGGCCCGTCGACGTTTTTCTCGATGAAACCGGCCGGCGGCTCGAGGACCTCGCCGCCATGAACCAGGCATACGGCCTCCACGGAGCCTACCAGAACCACGACGGAACACGCGTGGGGGGATCCCTCTGGGATATCTGGTATATGATCCGGCATCTGGATCCCGCGTGGATCGGGTGCCAGTTCGACATCCGCCATGCCACGGTCGAGGGCGGCCACTCGTGGCCGGTGGACCTCCGGTTGATCAGCCGGTACGTCCGCATCACCGCCATCAAGGATTTTTACTGGGCGCGGAGCGGGGGCGACTGGACGATCCAGGACTGTCCGCTCGGCGAGGGGATGGTCGCGTTCGATCGCTATTTTCAGCTCGCCAACGCCTACGGCATCGCCGGCCCCATCTCGGTGCATTTCGAGTACCCGATGCCCGAGGAGACGCTGATCGGCCAGCCGCACGACGTGCTCAAACGCGAGACGCGCCGGGTGATGGCCCGCGATGTCGAATGGCTCAAAGCCGCCCTGGATGCGGCCGGGTATGCGCGATGAGTGCGCGATAATTGTTCGGCCCGCGTGAAACCTCTCCGGCGGCTGGATCTTATACGTTCATAGTTTCTTTACAGAATAGCTGGCCCCTGCTCCTTTCTGAACCCTACTAGAAATCCACACGAGATGCGAAACAGGAAGATTGTCGGTTTCGGCGCCGTCTTATTGACGATGGGCGGATTGCTTGGCTTTGGCCTCGGCGCCGCCGTCTCTGGCGACGACACCTACGAGTCGATGAAGAAGCTCCAGGAGGCGTTCGGAATCATCAATCAGCATTACGTCGATGACGTCGATTCGGCGAGCCTGACGGAAACGGCCATCGAAGGCATGCTCGACCGGCTCGACCCGCATTCGGTCTACATCGACGCGAAGCAGATGGAAGACGTGAACGAGGATTTCAACGCCTCGTTTGAGGGGATCGGCATTTCGTACGAGTTCATACCCGGAGAAGACGGCGCGGACACCCTGGCGGTGTTGAATCCGTTGCCGAGCGGCCCCAGCGACGAAGCCGGCCTGCACTCCGGCGACCGGATCGTCGCGGTCGACGACTCGTCCGCCATCGGGTACACGCGGCGGGACGTGGAGAAGCATCTCAAGGGGCCCCGCGGCACGCGGGTCAAGGTGACCGTGCTGCGCCCCGGCTACCCGGAGCCGCTCCTGTTTACGATCGTGCGGGACAAGATCCCCCTGTACACGGTGGATGCGCATTATATGGTGGATGAGCAGACCGGCTACATCAAGATCAACCGGTTTGCCCGGACGACCTACCGCGAGTTCATGGATGCGGCGCGCGAACTGAAGGAGCAGGGCGTCAAGCGGGTGATCCTCGACCTGCGCGACAACGTAGGCGGCTTTATGGATATGGCGATCCGCATCAGCGACGAATTTGTCGCCGGCGACCAGGTGATCGTCTCGGCGCGGTCCCGGCATCCCGAGTTCAACCAGATGAGCCGGGCGCGCGTCGAGGGCATCTTCGAGAAAGAACCCGTCATCGTGCTGGTCAACGGCCAGTCGGCCTCCGCCAGCGAGATCGTGGCCGGCGCCCTGCAGGATCACGACCGCGCCCTGATCGTCGGGCACCGCACGTTCGGGAAAGGGCTCGTGCAGAAGCAGTTCCCCCTCGAGGACGGCAGCGTGCTTCGGATGACGATCTCGCGGTTTTATACCCCGTCGGGCCGGCTGATCCAGACGCCGTACGAGAGCGGGGAGAAGGAGGATTATTACCGGGCCAAGCTCGAGCGCTACCGCAGCGAATACGCGATGAGCGTCGAGGAGCTGATGGATCAGGTGCCGGATTCGCTGCTGTTCAAGACCGACAAGGGGCGGACGGTGATCGGCGGCGGCGGGATTCTGCCCGACTTCATCGTCAAGCCGGACTCGATTTCGTCCTACCTCCAGGCCGTCCTGGGGCAGACGTTGATCCGCCCGTTCGTGCGCCAGTACATCGATCAGCACAACGATGCGTTGTATCAGCAGTGGGTCGGCAAACGGGAAGCGTTCATCGCCTCCTACAAGGTGGATGACGCAACGTACCAGGCCTTCCTCGATTACCTCGGCGAGCACGGCATCGAGATCGTGGACGACGCCACGGCCCCCGAGGCCACGGATTCCGTTCGCTATTTCACCGCGGCGGACGCCGGCCGGGATGAAGCGCAACTTCGCAACCTGCTCAAGGCGCACATCGCGACGCGCCTGTTCGATGCGGGAGCCTGGTACCCGATCCGGCACGATATGGATGTCGTTTTCAGGGAATCGATGCGCCTGTGGGACAACGCGGCGTCGCTGGCCGTGAACTACTGAGGGTGGGGGCGGGAGGCGCCCCGGGCCCCGTATGGAAGCCTCCGCATAGAGTTTCGTTGAAAAAGGAGCCGCCGGCGAAAGGATATTTCGCCGGCGGTTTGGTTTATATAGACCGGCGAAGTAGTTTTGCAGCAACTATTGCCACACAGGCGTGTCCATGCCTTAGATACCGCCCCGGCGATGCAACCGGGAGCCTGAAGATGGGGGGTGTTGACGGAGGGCTGGATATATTGCATCATAATGTGTTTATTACGGGCTACGTATTCCCACCGTGCTGTTCGTAGAACACGCTAACCAACCATAAACAACTTCTTCTACGGGAGGCTTGTGTCCATGCAGTTTCTGAATGTTCTCACGATGTTGCCTCAGGAGGCAGCGGCGTCGTCGGATTTCATCAACGTACTTGTTGAGAAGTTCAATGAGGGGGGCGACTTTATGTGGCCCATCCTGATCACGCTCATCATCGGTCTCGCGATCGCGTTCGAGCGTATCATCACCCTGAACCGGGCCGACATCAATACGCGCAAGTTCATTTTGAACGTCAAGAAAGCGCTTGAAGACGGGGGCGTTGCCGCCGCTGAGGAAGTCTGCGCCAATACGCGCGGCCCGGTCGCCTCGGTATTCCAGGCCGGCCTCCTTCGCCACGACGAAGGCATCGAAGCGGTTGAGAAAGCCGTTATTTCCTACGGCTCGATCGAAATGAGCTTCCTGGAGCGCGGCCTCGTCTGGTTGTCGCTGGCTATCTCCCTGGCCCCGATGTTCGGGTTCCTCGGAACGGTAGTCGGGATGGTCGACGCCTTCGATGCCATCGAAAGCGCCGGCGATATCTCCCCGAGCCTCGTGGCCGGCGGTATCAAGGTGGCCCTCCTCACGACCGTATTCGGTCTGATCGTGGCCATCATCCTGCAGGTTTTCTACAACTACGCCGTATCGAAGATCGACCGTATCGTCGTCGAAATGGAAGAAGCTTCCATCGAACTGATCGATTCGCTGATCCTCATGAACGCCGGCCGGCCGCTCACCACGCCCGCCGCGAAGTAACGTCACCGGGCGGCATCGCCGCCGGATACGCCTCGTTTGAATGGAATGGTTGGTTTGAGTGCATGCCGGGATGCTCCGCGCATCCCGGCATGCGGCTCATCAACATCGGTTCACGGGCACCACTGCGTCGTAGACCTCTTCTTTTAACGATACCGTTATGGAATCTCTTGTACTTATAGGAATCTGGGTGACGATCGGGCTCACCGGTCTGGGCTTGCTCACCATGGTGGTGTTCGGCCTCCGGAACGTCGTGGCCGGCAAGGTCAAGCCGCTCAGCATCGCCTTTATCGCGCTCCCGTTCGTCCTCATGGGCGCGCTCGGATTGGCCATGGGCGACTGGACGAAAGCAGCCATCTTTACGCTGTTCATCGTGGTGATCCTCGCGCTCGTCGCGATCGTCCTCTCGAGCGTTCGCAGCCTGTTCAGCTGAGGTCCCGGGCCCCTACCAAGCCACATTTTCAGGTGTAGAAACTATGCCCTTACTCAAAAAGAAGGCGCGTAAAGCCGCGGAGATCCCCACCTCTTCCATGGCGGACATCGCGTTCCTGCTGCTGATCTTCTTCCTCGTGACCACGACGATCGACGTGGATACGGGCATCGGTATGGTGCTGCCTCCGAAGCTCGACGAGACGGAGCCGCCTCCCGTGAAGGAGCGCAACATGCTGAAGATCCTCGTCAACGAGACGGGTCTCGTGCTGCTGGAGGATAAGCCCTCGCAGCTGAGCCTCATCCGGGACGAGGTAGTGAAGCACGTGACCAACTTTGGCGCGGACCCCAACTACTCGGAACGTCCGGGCGTCGCCGTGATCTCGATCAAGACTTCCGGCAAGACCCCGTATGACTCCTACATCCAGGTGTTGAACGAGGTCTGGATGGCTTATTTCCAGATCTGGGACAATGAAGCGCGTTCGCTCGGCTACCCCGATTACGCCACCTACCAGGAAGCGCTCGGGGCGGAAGCAGATAACGTCGTTCGCGACAAGTTTCCGGCGGCTATTTCCATCGCGGAGCCCGACGACACGGTCTGATCCTACCCATCTGACTTTCGTAAACTGGAGTAGTATCCATGTCACAGCATTTTAAAAAGAAAAAAGCGAACACCGGCGCGAACGACATCCCGACCGCATCGCTTCCCGACATCATTTTCATGTTGCTGATCTTCTTCATGGTCACGACGGTGCTTCGGGAAACGACGGTTCAGGTGCGGACGCAGTTGCCCCAGGCCGAGGCGCTGACGAAGATCGAACAGAAGCGACTCGTGTCGTACATCTGGGTCGGTCCGCTCAAGCTGCCCGGAAACGATCTGGGCCCGACCTCGATCCAGATCGACGACGCCCTGGTGGAGGACCTCTCCGTCATTCGCAGCGTGATGTACCGCAAATGGTCCGAGCAGCCCAAGCTGATCGTGTCGCTCCGTGTCGACCAGACGTCGGAAATGGGCATTGTCACCAGGGTGCAGCAAGAACTGCGCGAAGCGGGAACATTGCGTATCAATTACTCTTCTAAGCGCCGGCTGCCAGCCAAGTGATTGGCCCTAGGGCTTACGTTTTTAGACGACTGTAAAAAAAGCTCTGCCACGGCAGGGCTTTTTTTCTTCCTATCTGCTGCACATGACACATCGCATTACGCTCATCCCCGGTGATGGGATCGGGCCTGAAGTCGTGGAAGCGACCGTTCAGGCCGTCGAAGCCACCGGCGCATCCATTCAGTGGGAGCGATTCGACTCGGTGGGAGCGGCCGCCGTCGAACGCGAGGGCACGCCGTTGCCGGAAGCCCTGATCGATCAGATCAAGGATACCCGGGTCGCGTTGAAGGGACCGATCACGACGCCCGTCGGCAAGGGCTTCAAGAGCGTCAACGTCCAGCTTCGCCAGAAGCTCGATCTGCACGCCAACGTCCGGCCGGCGAAGACGATGCCTGGCATCCCGACGCGCTTCGAGGACGTCGACCTCATCATTTTTCGCGAGAACACGGAGGGCCTGTATTCCGGCATCGAGACGTTCGACGAGCGCAACCAGATCGCCGATAGCACGGCCCGCATCACGCGTCTGGGCTCGGAGCGCATCATCCGTTTTGCGTTCGAGTATGCCCGCCGGCATGGCCGAAAACAGCTCACGCTCGTGCACAAGGCGAACATCCTGAAGCTCTCGTCGGGCATGTTTCTGGAAATCGGCCGCGCCATGGCGAGTGAGTATCCGGATGTGGAATTCAACGACCGGATCATCGACAACATGTGCATGCAACTGGTCATGCGGCCGGAACGATACGACTGTATCGTGACCACCAACCTCTTTGGCGATATTCTGAGCGACCTCGCCGCCGGCCTCGTCGGCGGGCTCGGCGTGATCGCGGGCGCGAACATCGGTGAGAAGTACGCGATCTTCGAGGCCGTGCATGGCAGCGCTCCGGATATCGCCGGGCAAAACAAGGCCAACCCCACGGCTCTGATGCTGTCTGCCGAGATGATGTTGCGCCATATCGGCGAGACGGACGCGGCAAACCGGCTTCATGCGGGGTTGCGCGAGACCATGCGAGAAGGCACGCACCTGACGGCCGATGTCGGGGGGCACTCCTCGACATCCGAGTATGCCGCGC
Organism: Rhodothermales bacterium; assembly: GCA_041391505.1. Taxonomy (NCBI): domain Bacteria; kingdom Pseudomonadati; phylum Rhodothermota; class Rhodothermia; order Rhodothermales; species Rhodothermales bacterium. The sequence goes on along the minus strand of JAWKNW010000016.1, from coordinate 111,847 downwards.
GGGTCGCCCACCACGTTGCCGCGCTGGGTTGACGGTTCGTCGCCCGGCTTCATCCCAACCTCGATACATCAACCTCTGTCTCATTCTTTCGTCATGATTCAGCGGAAGCAGACCTTTTTCCTTGCCATCGCCGCCGTGGCGCTCCTCTCTTCCTTCGTGGTGCCGGTCGACGTCGCCGTGGCCGAAAGCTGGCTGCCGGCCATCGTGCCCGGGATCTCCGCGCTGGTCGCCCTCGGCGCGGTCTTCGCCATCTTTCAGTACGCGGATCGGCCTCGGCAGCGGTCGGTGGTGATGCTGCTGCAGTATGGCGCGCTCATCGTGCTGGCCGCGATCGTGGTGCTGCGTTTTGTTTTCAGGGACGCCGCGGCGCCGCTGGATGTCGCGTCGTGGGCGCTGAGCGCGGCGCCGGCCGTTCTTGCGTATGTGTTTTTCCTCCTGGCCCGAAAAGGCATCGAGCAAGACATCGCCCTCGTTCGTTCCATGGATCGGCTACGCTGATCGACGAATCGCCCCCCATGCCGCCCGCATCCGGCAGTCCTCTGGAAATGCCCACGCACGTCCGGGTCGTGCTCACGCTGGGCATCCTGAGCTTTTGCTTCAGTCCGATCCTGGTGCGTTATGCATCGGAAGCCCCCGCCCTGGCCGTGGCGGTCTGGCGGACGCTCTTCGCCGTGCTCTTTCTGCTGCCGTTTCTCCGCACCGCGCACCTGAAGCGTTATGCCCGTCTGTCCGCCGCGGAATACGGGCGCATCACCGCCGCCGGCATCCTCCTGGGCGTGCATTTTTATCTGTTTTTCGAGTCGCTGTACAATACCACGGTGGCCAGCACCACGATGTTCGTCGCGCTGAGCCCGGTCTTCATGGCGGCTATCGGCTTTGTGGTCCTGAAAGAGCGCCTCACGCCGGCGGTGCTGGCCGGCATCGCCATTGCGACGCTGGGCGGCGCCATGATCGCCATGGGAGATGCGACGACGGGCAGCGCGCCGAATCCGGCCTGGGGCAATCTGCTCGGCGTGGCGGCATCCTTCGCCCTGAGCATCTACCTGGTCATCGGCCGCGTGGCAAGGCAGGGCATGGACTGGCTTACGTATGTATTCCCCCTGTATGCGCTCTGCGCGCTGACCGTTCTGGCGCTCGCGCTGGCGGCCGGCGTGACCCTGACCGGCTATCCCCCGAAAATCTACGGGATCAGCGCGCTCCTGGCCCTCGGCCCCCAGATTCTGGGGCACGGCTCGTTCAACCTGTCGGTAAGGTACCTGTCGGCCGCGGTGCTGGGGCTGCTCTCGCTTACGGAGCCGGTGGGCGCGTCGGCGCTCGCCTGGCTGCTTTTTGATGAAACGCCCGCGGCGGTGTCGATAGCGGGGATGGTGGTGGCGCTCGCCGGCGTAGGACTGGCGCTCGCGCCCGGCTTATTCCGTAAAACGCGATGAAGGCAGGTCGCTGAACGTCCGCCGTCCACGCAGGAAATAATCGATCACGATGCTGCCGCGGTAGGACGGGAGCACAACGCGTTCGCCGGCGCGAGGCCGCTCGCCGAGGTAGTGCCGGCGCATGCGATGCGCATCCCAGTAGGCCCGGAGGATACTGCCTGCTTCATCGAGCCGCCCGGAAACTACGGCCCGCAGGATGGCCAGTCCGTCCAGGAGCGTGCGCGCGATGAACACCGCCGGCCACCGGCGTTTGGGGAGGTTTTTGAACAGCATGAGGAGGCTGTTCCGAAAGTTGTAGTAGGTCTTGCGGGCATTGCCGTACGGCAGCGATCCGCCTCCGATATGATGGACCACGCTGGCCGGCTCGACCCGGATGTCGTAGCCGGCGCGCTGAAAACGCCAGCACAGGTCGATTTCTTCCATGTGCATGTAGAACCGCTCGTCGAGCAGCCCGCACGCATCCAGCGCGGAGCGCCGAATGAGCACAGCGGCACCGGTGGCCCAGAAGACGCGGCGGGCGTCGTCGTACTGGCCGGTATCGCGCTCCATCGAAAAAAAGAGGCGGCCTCGCGTAAACGGATAGCCCAACGCATCGAGGTAGCCGCCGGCGCCGCCGGCGTATTCGAAGTGGTCGCGGCGGTCGGTCTGCAAGAGCTTGGGCTGGACCGCCGCACAGGACGGGTTGCGATCCAGCACTTCGACGAGCGGCGCGAGCCAGCCGGGCGTGACCTCCACGTCGTTGTTGAGCAGCAGAATATACCGTCCCTTTGCGTGCGGGATGGCAGCGTTATTGCCCTTGCAGAACGCCCAGTTCTCCGGGTGGCGCACGATGCGGATGGCCGGATAGTGCGCGCTGACCCACGCGACCGAGTCGTCCGTGGAGGCGTTGTCCGCGAGGATGATCTCCAGCCCGGGATAGTCCGTGGCCGCCACGCCGGGCAGGCAACGCTGGAGCAGCGGCAGGGCGTTCCAGGTTACAATGATGATGGAAACTGAAAGGGGGTAACCGGGCGTAGGAGCAGTCATGTATGTGCGAGGGCGCATGCGCGGCTAAAACGGTTCGCTTATACTGGTTTCGTGCCGCATTGTTGTGCCGGCCTCAACGTTAATCTCCCTATCGGACGCGTGGCATCACCCAGCAACCGGGCATTGGATCTCCTCAGGCAGTACTGGGGCTACGAGCAGTTCAGGCCCGGCCAGGATAGCGTTGTCGACGAGGTGATCGCCGGCCGCGACGCGCTGATTGTGCTGCCGACCGGCGGCGGAAAGTCGCTCTGCTACCAGTTGCCGGCGCTGGTGGACGAAGGCCTCACCCTCGTCATCTCGCCGCTCATCGCGCTGATGAACGACCAGGTGGATGCCCTCAAGGCGCGCGGCATCCCGGCCGCCTGTCTGCACAGCCAGCTGTTGCCGAAAACGATCGAGCAGATTCTGAACGACGCGGAGTTCGGTCGCTACCGGCTGCTGTACGTGGCGCCGGAGCGGCTCGGCTCCGAGCTGTTTCAGGCGCGGGCCGGGCGGCTCACCGTCTCGCGGCTCGCGGTCGACGAGGCCCACTGCATCAGCGAGTGGGGGTACGACTTCAGGCCGGCGTACCGGACGATCCCCGACGTGTATCCCTTGATCGGGCATCCGCCTGTGGTGGCGCTCACCGCCACGGCTACGGCGGCCGTCCGGCAGGACATCCTCGATCGGCTGGCGCTGCGCGATCCCTTTGTCCGGGTGCAGGGATTCGATCGGCCGAACATCGTGTGGTCGATTTTTCAGACGCCGGACAAGCTGGCGAAGATCAGGGACGTGCTCGCCGGCGTGCCCGGTTGCGGCGTCATCTACGCCGCAACGCGGCGCAACGTGGAAGCCCTCGCGCAGCAGCTGAAGCGTGCCGGCGTCGCGGTGTCCTTCTACCACGGTGGGATGGACGCGGCGAAACGGGAATCGGAAGCGCAAAGCTGGCTGAGCGGCAACACGCGCGTGATGGTGGCGACCAACGCGTTCGGGATGGGAATAGACCACCCGGAGGTCCGCTTCGTGATTCACGCCGACCTGCCGGCCACGCTCGAGAGCTATTACCAGGAGGCGGGCCGCGCCGGCCGTGACGGGGTGAAAGCGTATGCCGTGCTGCTGTACAACCCGGGCGACGAGGAGGTCCAGCAGCGCCTGCTGGACGACAGCCACCCGGATGCCGCCTTCATGGTCTCCGTATACGCCGCCGTGTGCAACGCCCATCAGATCGCGACCGGAAGTCTGCCTCCGGCGCCGCTGGCGCTGGACGAAGCCGGGCTGGCCAAGCGTCTGCAAACCGGGGTGGCACGGGTTCGCGCGGCGGTGGAGATGCTGGAGCAGCAGGGGTACTGGACGGTGGTGCGGCCGCGACGGCACATCGCCGCCTTTCGCTTTTCTCAGTCGCCCGATGTCATGCGGCGCAATGCCGATCGGGCGGCGAATCCGCGCGTTGGGGCGCTGCTGGGGCATCTGCTGCGGCTCGTGCATGCCGATGCCTTCGCCGGCTGGTGGGAGCTCGATCTCCGGCAGCTCGAACGCAAGCTCGGCGAGCCGCGGGAGGAGGTGGAGCGTCTGCTCGATTTTCTGCAGGAGCGGCAGATGGCGGAGTGGCAGCCGCCCGATGGCGGGATGCGCGTCCAGTTCGCCCTGCCGAGGCCTGATCGGCTGCGGCCCGACGAGGTGCCGTCGCGCACCGCTCTGCAGCGGGGGACGGCCCGGTTGAAGGACATGGTGCGTTACGCCCGTTCGGAGGGGTGCCGTCGCCGGCATCTGCTGGCGTATTTTGGCGAAGACGCCCCGGATCGGTGCGGGCGCTGCGATGTCTGCCTGGGCCGGCACCGCCCGCCCGCGCTGGGCCCCTCCGACGCGTCGCTGCTCGACACGCTGCTGGCATCGATCCGAGACGGCCGGCTGGCCGATACCCTGGCCGATGCGGCGCCGGCGGAACGCCGAAGGGCGGAGGAAGCCCTGTATCACCTGGAAAACGAGGGGATAATTCGCTGCGAAGACCCTATCGCAATACGTTATGTTTTAACGGCTTCGGGGATGCGCCGCCTGGCCGGCGAAGCATAGGCCGGCCCGGTAGATTGGCCGCTCGGGATCTTTTGTAAACAGCGGGCTGTTCCAGACTTGTTTTACGTCATCGTGCGCCGCTCACGACTCAAGCCTACAGCCTGAAAGACGCAGAACTGAGTGTTTCAGGCTGTAGGTTTATTTTTGCGGGCCGCCACGCCAACTCATCAACTCCTATCACGATGAACATCTACGTCGGCAACCTTGCCGCACAAACTACCGAAGATGAACTGCGAGAAGCCTTCGAGGCGTACGGACAGGTGGAATCGGTTAAAATTATCAAGGATCGTTTTACGTACGAGCCTCGCGGCTTTGCCTTTGTTGAGATTCCCAACAAGGCTGAAGCGCTTGAAGCGATCGAGCAAATGAATCAAGCGGACTTCAACGGGCAGACGCTTGTCGTCAACGAAGCGCGTCCCAAGACCGAACGTAAGCCCGGTGGCGGTGGGTTCAATCGCGGCGGCGGTGGCGGCGGCGGTAGCCGTGGTGGATATGGTGGTGGTGGCGGCTATGGCGGCGGCGGTGGCGGCGGTCGCAGCGGCGGCGGCGGTGGTCGCAGTGGCGGTGGTCGCGGCGGCGATTACGATCGCGACCGCAATCGTAAATCCTGGTAATTGCTCTGGTAGAGGGGCAGGCTGCCAGCCTGCCCCTTTTCCATTTCAGGCCGAACCGGACTGGCCTGACGTAGTGTACCTCCCATCAAGTGACACCTGGCATGTCTGTAGCAAAAATTGGCGATACCGTTCACGTCCACTACACCGGATCGCTGAGCGATGGCACCGTATTCGACAGTTCCGAAGGGCGCACGCCCCTGAGTTTTTCCCTGGGTGATGGCGGCATCATCGCCGGCTTCGAGCAGGCCGTGCTCGGCATGCAGCCGGGCGACTCCAAGACCGTGGAGATCATCGCGTCCGAGGCGTATGGCGATCGGGTCGACGACCTCGTAATCAAGGTGCCCCGCGGCCAGTTCCCCCCGGATATCACGCCTGAAGTCGGCCAGAACCTGATTGTCGGCCAGCCCGACGGCAGCGAAATGCCGGTGCTGATCACCGAGGTGTCGCTCGAGTCCGTCACGCTGGACGCGAACCACCCGCTCGCCGGCAAGGATCTGACGTTTCAGATCGAGCTGGTGGCCATAGAGGAGTAGGCGGCCTTACTGCCGGCCGTCCGTGGTGAAGCGCTCGACGTTGAGTTCGTCGAGCGCGGCGTTGTATGCGTCGAGATAGGCTTTGGGATGCGCGGAGTAGAACTCGACCGCCGCATCGTACTGTTCCCGCGTAACCCCATAGTGCGCGAGGACCGAGTCTTTCATGCCGGGTCCAATGTCGTTCCAGTGCTGCGCGCGCGCGCTGGCCAGGTGCAGATCGATCAGGATATCCACGAAGACGCTGTCGGGAAACGGGGGCGGTTCATCGGGCGCTTCTTCGCCCGGGGCGCAGCCGGCCGTGAGCAACACCGTTCCAAAGACCGCGCAGGAAAGCGCTCCGGCGAGTGTCCATCGTGTCGGTTGGCTGAAGGGCATAACGATCAGTTGAAGTGGTAGCGGCGCAGGTTGACGACGGTCTCCTGCAAAACCACCTTGATGATGGCCGCGAGCGGCACCGCGAGGATCAGTCCCACGATGTCGAGGTATTTCCCGCCGAGCAGCAGGGCGATGAGGAGCAGCAGGGGGTGCAACTGGACGTTGCGCGCGAGGATGAGGGGCTGGAGGAAGACGTTGTCGATCCCCTGAATCGTCAGAAACGAAATCGCGATGGCCGGAATGGTGTCGAAGGTGCCCGTCGTGAAAACCGATACGACGACGGCCAGAATCCCCCCGAACAAGGGCCCGATGTAGGGAATCATGTTCGCCAGGCCCGCGATGGGACCGATGACCAGGAAGAAGTCGACCCCGAGCACCCACAGCGCAAACGTCGACAGCACGCCGACGATGGCGGCAATCAGGAACTGGCCGCGCAGGTAGTTACCCAGTTGATCGTCCATCTTCTGGAGGACGTTGAGCGAGAACTCGAAGTATTTGTTCGGCACCATGTTGATCAGCCCCTTCTTCATGCTGCGCGCGTCGCGCAGAAAGAAAAACATCATGAACGGGATGATGACCAGATTGCCGAGAATCGACAGCATGCCCGGCAGATAGGTGAAGGCGCGGGCTTCGTATTGATCGATACTGCGCCGCAGGCTTTCGCTGAGGTTCAGCTGCTCGATCCCCAGGAAGCCCAGTTTGTCGACGATGAGCTCCTCCAGCGTGCCCAGGGCGGCTTCGGCCTGTTGGAAGACCAGGCCGGCCTGCAACGCCTCGAGCTGACGCAGAAGGCCGGGGAAGAACAGCAGAAAGATGCCGGTGAAAAGCAGCGACAGGCCGGCGAATATCGAAACGGTCGCCCAGGTGCGGGACATGCCACGGCTCTCCAGCCGTGTGGCGATGGGGTCGAGGAGGTAAGCAAACAGGACCGCGACGATCACCAGCTTGACCAGGTCCGCCACGTAGGAGATAAACACCAGCGCCCCCACGCCGAGCGCCACAAGGACGAATACCCTAGTCCAGTGCGTCGTGTTCTGAGAGCTCATGGGCAATGGCGGCCAGCCGGCGGTTTTCAGCCTCCAGCGCGGCGATACGATGGTGCAAGGCGGGCAGCTCCTGGTCGATCTCGACCAGCCGCCGCCCCGTGATCTGCGAGAGCGGGATGAGCACTTTCACGCCGAGTTTGCTGTTTCGCTTGAACAGCCCGAGCAGATCCGGTTGCCCCACGCCGAGCAGCGTGCACTCGGTCCGCGCGATCGCACTCGCGGAGCGGGGGGTTTCGTTCAGCAGGGCGATCTCGCCAAAAAAATCGCCCGTGGTCAACTCGGCCAGTTCGTGCTGGTCGGGCAACTGGACGATGGAGACGACGCCATGCTGGATGATGTACATCCCGATACCTGGATCGCCCTGGTGAAAGATCTGTTCGCCGGCGACATAGTCGCGCCGGTACATAATTCGTTCAATGCTGTCCAGTTCGCGCTTGGACAGCGACGCGAAGATGGGGGTTCTCTTCAGCAGGGCGCGCGTTTCCTCCTCAAAGCTGGTGGGTTTGAAGAGGTTACTCCATAGTCCGTGCATCAGGGAATGATTTTGTTCAGGGCGAATTCGATGATACCCTCGGCGCCGGCGTGTTTCAAACGGGGGATGAGATCGCGCACCGTTTTTTCCTCAACGACCGTCTCGATTGCCACCCATTCTTCTCCCATCGCCAGCGGAGCGACGGTAGGCATGCGCAACGCCGGCAGCAGCGCGACGATCTTGCTCACATCCTCGCGACGCGCGTTCATCTTCATCCCCACGCGCCCTTCGGCCCGGATCGCGCCCTCCATCAGCATGGCGATGTTTTCGATCTTGCGTCGCTTCCACGGGTCGTTCCAGGCGGCCTTGTTTGCGATTAATTGCGTGTTGGATTCGAGCAACACCTGCGCGATGCGCAGATTGTTTGCCCGCAGCGACGAACCGGTCTCCGTCACCTCCACGATCGCATCGACCAGCTCCGGGCATTTCACTTCCGTGGCGCCCCAGGAGAACTCGACTTCGGCGTTCACGCCGTGTTCGGCGAGCCACTTGCGCGTGATGTTGACCACTTCCGTCGCGATGCGCTTGCCCTCGAGATCGTATACCGATTCGATCTGGGATTCTTCCGGCACGGCCAGGACCCAGCGCACGGGGCGCATACTGCGTTTGGAATAGATGAGGTCGGACACCGTCACGACGTCCGCATCCGTCTCGATCACCCAGTCCTTGCCGGTGATGCCGGCGTCGAAGACACCGTCTTCCACATACCGCGCCATCTCCTGCGCCCGGACGAGCATCGCGGAGAGTTCGTCGTCGTCGATGGAGGGGACGTAGGCGCGATCGCCAATGCGAAAATGGAAGCTGGCCTTGCTGAGCAGTTCGAAGGTCGCGTCCTGCAGGCTCCCTTTGGGGAGGCCGAGGCGGAGCATGTGTCCCTGGGTTTCGTCGATCTCGGTTCGGGTGGTTGCGGCGGCTTCTAGGGGAGAGGACATCGGTGGATGACGGGTGTGCTGGGTGCTGGATACGGTAAAACGGGATGCAGGCCGGCTTCGGCGGGCGTTCAGCGCGTCAGGGCGGCGAGCGCTTCGCCGCTCTGGTCGGCCGTGCGGAAGGTATGCGCGATGACCTCCATCTGGCGGAGAAACTCGCGCTTCTCGTAGCCGGGGGCGAAGATCATCCCGTCGATCAGGTAGTTGCGGCCGGATCCCTGGTCATAGAAGGCGTAGGTGACGAACGATCCGCCCATCCCGAGCTGAACCTTCTGGCCGTCGGGTTGCTCGAAAACCATCTGCCAGAGACCGCGCGTCTCAAACCCGTAACGGTCGAGAAAGTTGATGTTCTCGGTGAACAGCGGCCGGCGGTGATCGATCTCCACGAAGCCGGCTTCGGTCCCCTGGAGGTACTGCCGCGTGAGTGAGTCGCGCCGGGCGTAGATCCATTCGGCCGAGAGGTCGGACGGCTCGGCGTTTTCCTCGTAGTAGATGAAAAGGCTGCGCCAGGTCTCCGCCGAAATCACGCGGCGCATCCACACAAAGCGCGTGGTGTCGACGGCGATGTAATAGTCGTGTTGTCCGTTCACGGCGAAGCCGTGTTTCTCCATCAACCGATCCTCGATATCCTTCTGCCGGCCTTTCTCGAACATCTCTACCGTGGTCCGTTCGCGCGTGATCTTGTTGAAGACATACAGGAGGTCCTCCGATTTGTCGCGTATGGCGGCGGCCACGCTGTCCGGTGTGGCTGCTGCGATGTAGACGACCATCTGATCGCGGCGCCACAGGTCTTCGCGGGAGACGACGGCGCTCTTCCCCGAGCTGATGAAATCTTCGACGCCTTCCCCGAAACGGGCCTGCAGGAATTTGGCTTCGGCCGTGGTGTCGCTCAGCGGGGCGACGATGACCACGTTCTTCTGCTTCTTCATCTGCTCGAACAGCAGGTCGGATGCAATGGAGATCTGCTCGATGTCGAAGGCAGGCTCGGGGGCCGGCAGCGTCATGATGGGCCCACCGAGCGTCTCGCGGAGGGCGTCGCCGATCGGGCCCTGCCACTGCAGGGAATCGATGGCGATGGTGATCTTGCCTTCGGGGCCGGTGGCGCGCGGACGGTAATCGCCCGACGGGTTGCAGCCGGTGCCGGCGAGCAGCAGGAACAGGGCCAGGAGATGCCACCGCATAGGGGATAAAAAGGACATCGTAACAGGCATATCGGGCAAGATGGAGGTCGTCGAAGTTCGCATAGAGCTAATGTAGATGTTGGCGCTCAGGTTTCCGAATCGCCGTATTTAAGCGCGCGGACAAAGGACCGGATCGATTGGAGGCGTTCGGCCGGCGCCAGCGCCGGATCGTCCCACGCGCGCTGGGCGCATTCGATCAGCGCGGAGCCTACGATGAACCCATCGGTGTGGGCGGACAGACGCATCGCGTCGGCGTGCGTTTTGATGCCGAACCCGACCAGCAGGGGGTTGCGGGTGACGAGCCGACGGGCGCGCGCCAGGTAGCTCTGTACGGTGTCCATGCCGCCGATTTCGGTGCCGGTCAGGCCGGTCATCGAGACGGCGTAGACGAAGCCGCTCGAGGCCGCGTCAACGGTGGCGATGCGCTCATCCGGCGTGTTGGGCGCCACCAGGCAGATAAAATCCAGCCCCTGGGCCCGGGCTTCGTCGGCGACGATGGCGCGTTCTTCGGGTGGGAGATCCGGCAAAATCAATCCGTTTACTCCTGAAGAGCGCGCGTCCCTGCAAAAGTTGCCCACGCCGTAGCGCAAGATCGGGTTGATGTAGCCCATCAGGACGAGCGGCGTCGCGCTCTGCCGGCGGAAGGCTTCCGCGAGGGTAAACGCGTCGCGCATCCGGATGCCGTGGCGGAGGGCCCGCTCGCTGGAGCGCTGGATGGGCAGGCCTTCGGCGAGCGGGTCGCTGAACGGCATGCCGAGTTCGATGAAGTCCGCGCCGGCTTCATCGGCCGCCTGGAGGATGGGGAGCGTGCTTTGCGGATCCGGGAAGCCGTTGGTTAGAAACAGCCCCATGGCTTTTTCGCCCCGGGAGCCGGCCGCCTCGATGGCGGCGCGAAGGGTGGTGGATGGATGCATGGCGGGGTGTGTGCTTCAGGGCGTGAACAGGTGGGTAGCGATGGTATCCATGTCTTTGTCGCCGCGGCCGGAGCAGTTGACCACCACGACCTGCCGGCGGTCCAGCGCCGGCGCGATCCGGTCGAGGGCGGCGACGGCATGGGCCGTTTCGAGCGCGGGGATGATGCCTTCGGTGCGCGCGAGCGTCTGGACGCCGGCCAGCGCCTCGGCATCCGTCACGGCATGGTAGGTCACGCGGCGCAGATCCTTCAGGTATGCGTGTTCGGGGCCGACGCCGGGGTAGTCGAGGCCGGCGGAGATGGAGTGGGCGATCTCGACCTGGCCTTCGGTATCCTGCAGCAGATAGCTCATCGCGCCGTGGAGTACGCCGGGCGAGCCGGCGGTGAGCGTGGCGGCGTGGCGCGCATCCAGCCCCTCACCGGCGGCCTCCGCGCCGTGCAGTGCCACCTCCGCATCGTTGATGAAGGGGTAAAAGATCCCCATCGCGTTCGACCCGCCGCCCACACAGGCGACGACGGCGTCCGGCGTTTCGCGTCCCTCCTGTTCGCGCAGCTGCCGGCGCGTCTCCTCACCGATCACGCGGTGAAAATCCCGCACCATCATCGGATACGGGTGCGGACCCACCACCGAGCCGATGATATAAAACGTGTCGCCGACGTTGGTCACCCAGTCGCGGATGGCCTCGTTCGTAGCGTCCTTGAGCGTCTGGCTGCCGCTCGTGACCGGGCGCACCTCGGCGCCGAGCAGCTGCATGCGGCGGACGTTCAGGCGCTGGCGGGCCGTGTCCTCGGCGCCCATGTACACGATGCAGGGCATCCCGAACTTGGCGCACACGGTGGCGGTGGCCACGCCGTGCTGGCCGGCGCCGGTCTCGGCGATGATCCGCGTCTTGCCCATCCGTCGGGCCAGCAGGATCTGGCCGACGGTATTGTTCACCTTGTGCGCGCCGGTATGGCACAGATCTTCCCGCTTCAGGTAGATCTTCGGCCCGCCATAATGCGCGGTCAGGCGGTCCGCGAACGTGAGGGGCGTCGGCCGGCCCACGTAGTCGCGCAGGAGGCGCTCGTACTCCGCCCGGAATGCGGCGTCGCCGGCGGCCTCGGCATAGGCGCGCTTGAGTTCTTCGAGGGCGGGGATGAGGATCTCCGGTACGTAGGTGCCGCCATAGGGGCCAAAGTGCCCGTCGGGACCGGGCGCTGTATATAACGTATCGGTTATCGAGGCGTTGGGCATGGAAGCAGCAATCAGGTCGTGGAAGAGGGGTGGATGCGTTCGAGGGTCTCGAAGAGCTCCGACAATTTGTCGAAGTCTTTTTTGCCGGGGGCGTATTCGACGCCGCTGGACAGGTCGATCCCGTACGGGCGCACCCGTTCGATGACGTCGGCCACGTTGCCGGCGTGGAGTCCGCCGGCGACGAACAGGTCGTATTCGGCGCTCAACGCGGCGGCGACGTCCCAGTTGAAGGTCTGTCCGGTGCCGCCCCAGAGCCCGGCTTTTGCGGTATCGAGGAGGAAGGCCGTAACGTGGGGGGCGTAGTGGTCCATTTCGCGGCGGAGGGCATCGGGCGTCGCGTCCGGTTGCACGTGCAGCGTCTTGATCACGGGCTTGTCGATCGCGCGGCACGTCGCCAGGTTTTCCTGCCCACTGAGCTGGGCGATGGCAAAGCCGGCGCGCGCGCAGGCGGCGTTCACCTCGTCGGCCGTGGCATTGACGAAGACGCCGACGGGTTCAGCGCCATACAGCCAGGCGATGATCTCGGCGGCCTCGTCGGCCGGGATGAAGCGGGGGCTGGGGGGATACTGGATGAACCCGAGATAATCCACGCCGGCGCCGGCGCAGAAGCGCGCATCGGCGAGGGTGGTGATCCCGCAGATCTTTACGCGGGTGCGCAGGTCATTCGGTGGAGGCATTGGACGAAAGGAGCGAGTGAAGGTCGTGGCGGACCGAGGCGAGGCGTGCGCCGGGGTCGGCGGCGCGCATGAAGGATTCGCCGATCAATACGGCGTCGCTGCCGTGCCGGCGGACATAGGCGAGATCGTCGGCCGTATCGAGGCCGCTTTCGGATACGCGAACGACGTGGTTGGGGATCGCGGCAAAGACGCGCGCCGAATGCGCGAGATCTACCTCGAACGTGTGGAGATTCCGGTTGTTGACCCCGAGGATGCGCACCTGGTCGAAATCGATCCGATCCAGCTCCGCCGGGTCATAGATCTCGACCAGCGCCTCCAGGCCGAGGTCGCCGGCCGTCTGGTGCAGGTCGCGCAGCTGGGAGGTATCCAGAATCGTCGCGATCAGCAGCACGGCATCCGCGCCCCAGGCGCGGGCTTCGAGGAGCTGGTAGGCGTCGACGATGAAGTCCTTGCGCAGCAAAGGGATAGATGCTACACCCCGCGCGAGCGCCAGGTTTTCGGGGGCGCCCTGGAAAAACAGCGGTTCGGTGAGGATGGAGAGCGCGTCGGCGCCGCCGGCGGCGTAGGATGCCGCGATGCTCGCCGGATCGAAATCCTCCCGGATGACGCCCTTGGACGGCGAGGCCTTTTTGATTTCGGCGATGATGGCGAGGTCGTCGATGCGGAGTGCGGCCTCGAGCGAGCGCCGGGGCGTGGCCCAGAGCGGCATGGCTTCGAGCATCGCCGGCGTGGTCTCCCGCTTGCGGGCTTCGACGAGTTCGCGGGTGGCCCCGACGATGCGATCCAGGATGCTCATGGTCAGGCCACCTCTCGCTTGGGCGCCTGGGCCGATACCTCGCGCAGCGCGTCGAGCGCGCGCATCGCCGCGCCGCTATCGAGGCTCTGTCGCGCGGCCTCGAGCGCGTCGTCGACCGTGGGGTAGCGGCCGCTGGTCGAGAGGGCGAAGGCGGCGTTGAGCAGCACGATGTCGCGATGGGGGCCGGCGGTGCCTTCGAGCACGCGGGTCAGGATACCGGCGTTTTCCTCGGCGGAGCCGCCGCGCACGGCGTTGAGTGAGGCCTCGCCGAGCCCGAAGTCGGACGCGCTGATCCGCGACAACGAGGGCGGGGCGGCGGAGCGGACTTCGAACACGCTGGCGGTCGCGGCGGTCGAGAACTCGTCCAGCCCGTCGTCGGCATGGACGGCCACGACGTGCTGGGCGCCGAGCCGGCCCAGGATGGCGGCCATGGTCTCCGCGACGTCCCGGCTGAACGCGCCGACGAGCTGGCGCCGCACGCCGGCGGGGTTGCAGAGGGGGCCGAGGATGTTGAAGAAGGTCCGCACGCCCAGGGCGCGGCGCACCGGCATCACATGCTTCAGGGCGGGGTGGAAATAGGGCGCGAAGATAAACGCGATGCCGGCCTCGCGGAGGCAGTACTCGACGCCTTCCTTGCCGAGTTCGATGTCGACGCCGAGCGCCTTGAGCACGTCCGCCGAGCCGCACTGGGAGGAGATCGACCGGTTGCCGTGTTTGGCGACGGTGACGCCGGCGCCGGCGCATACGAAGGCGGCGGTCGTCGAGATGTTGAAGGTGCCGCTGCGGTCGCCGCCGGTGCCGCACAGGTCGATGGCGTCGGGGTCCGGCGATTCGACGCGCACCGCGTATTCCCGCATGACCCGGGTGAAGGCGGCGAGTTCGTCGAGCGACTCGCCCCGGGCGCGGAGGCCGAGCAGGAATCCGGCGATCTGCTCGGGGCCGGCTTCGCCGCGCATCAGGTGGTGCATGGCCTGTTCGGCCTGCGCCTTGCTGAGCCGGTCGCCGGCGGCGACCGCCGTGAGAATGTCGTTCATGATGCGGCGGGAGTCGGGTGGGAGGAATACGCGTCCACGACGCCGAGCCAGTTGCGAATCATCGCCGGGCCGGCGAGCGTCATGACGCTCTCGGGGTGAAACTGGATGCCAAACACGGGGCGGGTTTTGTGGTTAAGCCCCATGATGATGCCATCGCTCGTCTCAGCCGTTACTTCAAGGGAGTCCGGCAGGGTGGCCGGCGCTACCACGAGCGAGTGGTAGCGGGTGGCCTCGAACGGTTCGGTGAGGCCGGCGAAGAGACCTCGGCCGTTGTGCTCGATGAAGCTCGTCTTGCCGTGCATCAGGCTGGGGGCGTGTACGACATCCCCGCCGAAGACCTGGCCGATCGCCTGGTGGCCGAGGCAGACGCCCAGCACCGGGATGCGGTCGCCGGCGGCGCGGATGAGGTCCATCGTAATGCCGGCCTGATCCGGCCGGCCGGGGCCGGGGGATATGACGATGCCGGCCGGCTGCAGCGCGAGGGCTTCCTCGACGCGCAAGGCGTCGTTCCGGTACACCTCGATATCGGGCGTTTCGCGGCCGATGAGGTGGACGAGGTTGTACGTGAACGAATCGTAGTTGTCGATGACGAGAATCATAGCGTTCAAAGCGTGGTGATGAGCCCGGTGCGTTCGCGCACGCGCTCCATGAACGATTCGGCTTTCGCGCGGCCGCGCTGCGCGCCCTGGCGCAATACGTCGCGGACGTAGTCCGGATCTTCGGCCAGCTTGCGCCGGCGGTCGCGGGCCTCGGCGAAATAGGCGGTCATCAGCCCCAGCAGCTCTTTTTTGGCGTGCCCGTATCCGTAGCCGCCGGCGCGGTAGGCGTCGGCCACGCGCGCCGCCGTCTCGGCGTCCGCGAAGAGCTTGATGAGGGCGAAGACGTTATCCTTATCGGGGTCCTTCGGCTCCTCGAGCGGGGTGGAGTCGGTCACGATCCCCATGATCTTTTTCTTGAGCGCGCTGCCTTCGTCGAAGATGCCGATGGTGTTGTTATAGCTCTTCGACATCTTGCGTCCATCCAGACCGGGAACGACGGCGACGTCTTCGAGGATGTGCGGCTCCGGGACCGGGAAGATCGGGTCGTCCTCGGGGCAATACGTCGCGTTGAAGCGGATCGCGAGGTCGCGCGTCATCTCGATGTGCTGCTTCTGGTCGGCGCCGACCGGCACCAGGGAGCCGCCGTAGATCAGGATGTCGGCCGCCTGGAGGACCGGGTAGTTGAGCAGGCCGGCGTTGGGCATCAGCCCCTGGGCGATCTTGTCCTTGTAAGAAACGCCTTTTTCCAGCTGGCTCACCGGGGTGAGGTTGTAGAACACCCAGGCCAGTTCGGTGACCTGGGGGACGTCGCTCTGGACGAAGAGGTTGGCGCGCTCGGGGTCGAAGCCCAGCGCGAGGTAGTCCAGCGCCACGTCCATCGTATACCGCCGCAGCAGGTCGGCGTCGCGTACGGACGTGAGGGCGTGGTAGTTAACGATAAAGTAGTAGGCTTCGTGTTGCGTGTGCAGCTGGATGTGCTGCCGCAGGGCGCCGAAGTAGTTGCCGATGTGCAACGTACCCGACGGCTGGATGCCGGATACCACAACGGTGGGTGATGAAGATGATGGCATGCTATAAACGACTGCTTTAAACCTTGATCCTTACCCGTTGAACCCTCACAGCAAATCCGATCCGGCCGCCTGGAGCGCTTCGTAGAGTGCGCGGGCCTTGTTTTCGGTCTCCTCGAATTCGCGCCCGGGGTCGCTGTCGGCCACGATGCCGGCGCCGGCCTGAATATAGACATCCTGCCCCTGGACGACCATCGTGCGGATGGCGATGCAGGTGTCCATATAGCCCGAAAAATCGATGTAGCCGACGGCGCCGGCGTAGACGCCGCGCTTCTTGGGTTCGAGTTCGTCGATGATTTCCATCGCCCGCACCTTGGGCGCTCCGCTGACGGTGCCGGCGGGGAAGCAAGCGGCGAGCACGTCGATGGGCGTGATGCCTTTCTTGAGGCGTCCCACGACCGACGAGACGATGTGCATCACGTGCGAATACCGTTCGATGTAGGCGTAGCGGTCCACCTCGACGGACTGGAACGAGCAGACCCGCCCCAGGTCGTTGCGGCCCAGGTCGACCAGCATGAGGTGTTCAGCCCGCTCCTTCGGGTCGGCCAGGAGTTCCTGTTCGAGGCGCTCGTCCTCCGCCGGCGACTTGCCCCGCGGCCGCGTGCCGGCAATGGGCAGCACCTCGGCCTTGTCCATCTCCACGCGCACGAGCACCTCCGGCGAAGAGCCGACGAGGGCGAAGGGGCCGAAATCGAGGAAAAAGAGGTAGGGGGATGGATTGATCTGGCGGAGCGCGCGGTACAGATTGAAGACGTCGCCTTCGATCTGGAGCGTAAACCGTTGGGAGAGAACGACCTGGAAGATGTCGCCTTCGTAGATGTACTGCTTGGCGCGTTCGACGGCGGCCTCGTACGCGCTGCGTTCGGTGGCGGAGCGCAGCGCTCCGCCCTTGAGCCGGATCGGCGCCGGCGGGGCGTACGCGCCGCGGCTCAGCGTGTCGGCCAGCGCGCGAATCCGCTCGTTGGCCTCCGCATGGGCGGCCAGCAGGTCGGTCTCCGGCTCCACGAACGTGGCGGCGATGATGACGAGTTGATGTTTTACGTGATCGAACGCGACCACGGTATCGTAAAAGCACCAGACGGCATCCGGCAGCTTCAGGTCGTCTTCACCGGTGGCGGGGAGCTTCTCGACGAGGCGGACGGTGTCGTAGCCCATATACCCGACGGCTCCGCAGGTCAGCCGCGGGAATCCGGGGATCTTGACCTCCTTGTACTGGCCGAGCAGGTCGTTGAGCGCGTCGAATACGTTGCCGTCGCCGGGAGGCGCCAGCCGCCGGCCGGGCCGGAGCGTCTCGAAGGTGGTCCGCTCGCCGTGGGCGCTCAGGATAGCGAACGGGTCGATGCCCAGGAAGGAGTACCGCGCCAGCTTCTCGCCGCCTTCCACGCTCTCGAACAGGAAGGCGTATTCGCCCTGTTTGCGCAGCGAGAGGAACGCGGAGACCGGCGTGAGCAGGTCGGCGCTGACGCGGCGGTAGACCGGGACGATCATCCGATCGATACCCTGGGCGCGCTGGTCCGAGATGAGATCCAAATAAGCTGTCTGATCCATCGTAGTCGTATAAAAACAAAAAACCCGCTAACTCCATCGAGCAGCGGGCCAACGCCGGAAATAATCCAGATCGAAACGTACTACAAGCCGGTACGCATGGCCGCTGCAAAAAAGCGGCGCCACCAAAGGTTGTTACGGCGCGTAGCGGTATGTGGATTTCGATGCATGCGGGGAAGATACACGCCGCACGCCGGCGCGCGCAAGACCCCGTTGCGATGTTTTTGCGAATTGGCCGCGCGCCGCCCCCGCGTTAAGCAGGGACGGGTGCCGGCGATACTACGGAAGGATTCTGTTAAACAGGATCCGAAGAACTGTTCGCCTTCGTGTCCGAGCAACGATTGACCGCATCCTTTCATGGCTTCACTCCGTTCCTGCTGGCCGCTGCTGATCCTCTTGCTGGGAGGATGTGCACCGGTGTCGTCGCTGTTTGAATCCGAGGATCTCGTGGCGGTCCTGCACAGCAATGTGTCGGATTACACCCTGCTGATCTACCGCCGGCCCGACGGTTTCGAGCGCCGCGTGCTCCGCCACGCCGGCCAGTGTGAACTGATTCTCGAACGGCGGGAAGGCGACCTGTACGTGCTCCGCGAACGCGGCGCCGAGCCCAGGCGCATCGAACCCGAAACCGTGGCCGTACTGAATGCCCGCATCGAGGCGCTCATCTACAGCAAGGACGCCCCCGATCAACCCCGCACCCCGGTGGCGGACACGTGAGCGGGGTTTGAGGATCGAGGATCGAGGTTTAAGGCAAGGGGGATCGCTCGATCACCAGGGCTGATTCCTGCGGGGTGGTACGCGGCACGGGATGCAGGATGCAGGATGTAGGATGCTGGATCAATACGGTTAACAACATGGCCGTGCGTTTGCCCTGGGGACACACCCTCCATAACAAGGTGGGTCGTTGTGGGCATTGCCGCTGCTCCCGCATCCCACATCTCACAACCCGCACCCGCACCTAACCATCCCCCCGAATTCCCGTCACGACTTCGGAAGGAAACGTGAGCTGGCTGACGAAGGTGCGTTCTATGCGTTCGAAGCCGGCTTGGGCCAGTGCCGGCGCGGTCGTGATGCCGCGGCAGCCGCCCAGGATGGCGGGGTGGAGGCGGTAGAGGCCGTCCCAGAGCCGTTGAGGCCACGTTTCGGCGAGGGTCAGGTTCATCTGCACGAGCCGCCCGCCCGGACGCAGCACGCGGTGGAATTCGCGCAGGACCGGGACGAAGTCGGATTCCGGGAGCAGGTCGAACATGTAGCTGTTGACCAGGAGGTCCGCGCTGGCATCGGGAAACGGCAGGGCATACGCATCGCCCAGCTGGAGCCGGTAGTTGGTCAGTCGGCGCCGTTTCATGCGGCGCTCGGCCTGGCGGAGCATCGCCGGCGTGAGGTCGATGCCCTCATTGGTCCCGGAGGGGTTGGCGGCGACGAGGCGGGCGAAGGACAGGGCGGTGCCTACCGCGACCTCAATCAGCGTCTCGCCGTCGCGGATGGCGGCTTTTTCGATGCCCAGCCGGCGCGCGCGGGCTTCGACGAGGACGGCCAGCCAGTCGTGCGTGGGCGCGATCCAGGTGTAGAGCCCCGGTATCGACGACTTGGGGAGGCGGGCGGGAAGCATGGGCGAGGCGTGCAGGGGATCTGGAGTGTGCAAAACGGGGGGGAGATAGGGATGAACGCTCCGGCCGACGCCGTGGCATGCGGTCAGGACGGGGTGAAAATGCGCATGCCGGCGGGGAAATTGCAAACGACGCGCGACGGGCGTCGCGAGACTCGAACCTTGTAGGCCGAATAGGCGTTAAGGTGGCTACGTTTTTGCAAATAATAAGAGGCCAGCGGCTACCCCACCTCGCACCGATTCGTTTTCGTCATGGCAAAAAAGACACGTAAAGAGAAAGAACAGGCTTCCCGTCAGGCGGCCGGAACGGCGGCATCTTCGGCCGGCGCCCTGTCGTCCTATCGCCCGATCCTCGACCGGCTCGTCTTCGCGCTGGGCATCCTGGGGATCATGGTCACCGTCCACCTGTGGATTCAGCAGGGGCGTGGATTCGATCAGGGGTGCTGGGGATTCAACCCGCCGCAGGGCGGCGAACAGCTCTTCAATTGCGAAGCGGTGGTCACGAGCGGAGCCGGCTCCATCCTGGGCATCTCCAACGTGTACTGGGGCATGCTCTTCTACTTCGGCAT
This sequence comes from Rhodothermales bacterium, assembly GCA_041391505.1. Taxonomy (NCBI): domain Bacteria; kingdom Pseudomonadati; phylum Rhodothermota; class Rhodothermia; order Rhodothermales; species Rhodothermales bacterium. The sequence continues at coordinate 92,149 of JAWKNW010000016.1, read as the reverse complement.
CGCGGTCATCAGTTTTCTGATCATGCGCGCCGCGCCGGAGTCACTCGCGCTGCTCAAGCGCATCCGCGCGGGGATGATCGGGTTCGGCTTCCTCTACTCGATGTACCTGGTGAACTACCAGATCAACAGCATCGGGGAGCTCTGCGCGCTGTGCCTCACATCGGCGGCGATCGCTACGACGCTTTTCGGGACGCTCGTTTACGACTGGCTCACCGAAAAGGGCAGCGAGACCCGGCTGGCCTCGGCCCGCAAGCTGAGCGGCGAGCCGCGTTTTTATGCCGGCCTGGCCCTGGCGCTGGTGGTGCTCATCGGCGCGGATCTCGCCTACTTCAACAGCCTGCCCGAGCCGCCCCCCAGAGTCGCGGCCACGCCGGTCGCGCCCACCGACGCCATCGCGGATGACAGGCCGCTGAGCTGCGTCTACGATTCCCGCATGGCGGATTACCCCAACTACCTCAATCTCATCTCCCCGACCGATCCGGTGGTGGGCAATCCGGATGCCGATGTGGTGGTGATCGAATACTTCGATCCGAACTGCCCGCATTGCCAGGAACTCCATCCTTTGATGAAACAGATGGTGGCGACGCATAGCGACAGCGTGCGGTTCTATTTCATCCCGTACCCGATCCGCGACTATTCGGTGCCGCAGATCGAAGCGATGTACGCCGCCAACGAACAGGGCAAGTTTACCGAGATGGTCGACGCGCAGATGGCGATGCGCCGCACGACGGGCATCAACATCAGCGAACTGCGCGACATCGCCGAACGCATCGGGATGGATGTGGACAAGATGAACGCGCGCCTTCGGTCGAATGCGTTCCGCCGGCAAATCATCGATCAGCGCGCCAAGGCCCAGGATACCGGCATGAGCAGCGTCCCGACGGTCATCATCAACGGCCGGTTCATGGGGACGCGTTCGCCCGGGTGTTTCGCGCAATTCGTGCAGGAAGCGCAGGCGGCGTTGTAACGCCCCGGACCGGGTGCGATGCCCATGACCCCGTCCCGGGGTGAGGGGGTAACGCGCATCGCGCGAACGCAGACCCGGGTGCGCCGGGCCGGCGCCTAATTATTGTCCGGCCCGCGCCGATACCCTTTCCCGAAACCCGGCGGATGTCTTCCGCCCCCTGTTTGATGCATCCGATGTGTCCGGCGGCATCGATCTATATCAACCGATCTGACGATTTTTTATGGACTCATTGACTCAGGATAAAGCCGTGCAGCAGACCACGCTCACCCAGGATGCCATCAATACCATTCGCTTTCTGGCCGTAGACGCCGTTCAAAAAGCCAACAGCGGCCACCCCGGTCTCCCGATGGGCGCCGCGCCGATGGCCTACGTGCTCTGGCAGAACTTCCTGAAGCATAGTCCGACGAATCCGAAATGGGCGGATCGCGATCGCTTCGTCCTCTCCGCCGGCCATGGCTCGATGCTGCTCTACGCGCTCCTGCACCTGACCGGGTACGACCTTCCCCTCGACGAACTCAAGCAGTTCCGCCAGCTCCACAGCAAGACGCCCGGGCATCCCGAGAACTTCCAGACCGTAGGCGTCGAGACGACAACCGGCCCGCTCGGGCAGGGCGCCGCGACGGCCGTCGGGATGGCGATCGCGGAGCGGATGCTCGCGGCGCGGTTCAACCGGCCGAATTACAAGATCGTCGATCACTACACCTACGTGCTGGTGTCCGACGGCGACCTGATGGAAGGGGTGTCGGCCGAAGCCGCCTCGATGGCCGGCCACCTCGGACTCGGCAAGCTGATCTTCCTGTACGACGACAACGATATCTCGATCGACGGCAGCACGGACATCACCTTCACGGAGGATGTCGGCCGGCGTTTCGATGCGTACGGGTGGCATGTGCTGCACGTGGAAGACGGCAATGACGTGGCGGAAGTCGCCGCGGCGCTCGAAGCGGCGCGGAAGGAGACGGCCCGTCCCTCGCTCATCGTCGTGCGTACGGTCATCGGCTTCGGCAGCCCGAACAAACAGGGCACGTCCGGCATCCACGGCTCGCCGCTCGGCGACGAGGAAGTCCGGCTCACGAAGCGAAACCTCGGCTGGCCCGAAGACGCGACGTTCCGGATCCCCGACGACGTGCGCAAGCACTTCCGCAAGGCGGTCGACGCCGGCAAGCAGGGGGAAGCCGCCTGGAACGAGACCTTCAGCGCCTACCGCACGGCGTTCCCCGATCTCGCGGCCGAGTTCGAGCGCTGGATGGCCGGCGAACTGCCTGAGGGCTGGGAAAACAGCCTGCCGACGTTTGGCGTCGACGAAAAGTCGGCCTCCCGCGTCTCCGGCGGCAAGGTCATGAACGCGATCGCCCCGGTGATCGAAAACCTCGTCGGCGGCTCGGCCGACCTTACGCCGTCGAACAACACGGGGCTGAAGGGCGAGGGCGATTTCCAGCGGGATTCGCCGGAAGGACGCTACCTGCGCTTCGGCGTCCGCGAACACGGCATGGCGGCCATCTGCAACGGCATCAGCCTGCACGGCGGCCTGCGTCCGTTCTGCGGTACCTTCCTGATCTTTAGCGACTACATGCGGCCGGCGCTGCGCCTGAGCGCCCTCATGCGCCAGCCGGTCATCTACGTGCTCACGCACGACTCCATCGGGCAGGGCGAGGACGGTCCGACGCACCAGCCGATCGAGCACTACATGTCGCTCCGCGCCATCCCGAACCTGAACTTCATCCGCCCGGCCGACGCCAACGAAGTGGCGGAAGCCTGGCGCACGGCCATCGCCTCCTCGGATCGCCCGACCGTGCTGGCGTTCAGCCGGCAGAACCTGCCGACGCTCGACCGCACGAAGTACGCGCCGGCGTCGGGCGCCCGCAAGGGGGCGTATGTGCTGAGCGACTGCGAAGGCACGCCCGAACTGATCATCATGGCGACAGGCAGTGAAGTCCATGTCGCCCTCGGCGCCGCCGAGCGCCTCACGAGCGAAGGGCGCCGCGTCCGGGTGGTGAGTATGCCGTGCTGGGAGCTTTTCGAGGAGCAGACGCAGGCCTACCGCGACAGCGTGCTGCCGCCGAACGTCCGGAAACGCCTCTCCGTCGAGGCCGGCGTGACGATGGGCTGGGAGCGCTATGTGGGCATGGACGGCAAGACGTTCGGGATCGACCGCTTCGGCGAGTCGGCCCCGGGCAACGACCTGTTCAAGTATTTCGGCTTCACGGCCGACAATATCGCCGCCGAAGGGCGTTCGCTTCTCGGCTAATGGCCGCCCGGGCCCTGGCCCGGTTGTGTACGTACAGGATGCAGGATGTCGGATGGCCCAGAGGGCGTCCGGCATCCTGCATCTTTTTTTGCGGCAGCCTCCTCCCCATAAGCCCCTCCATTTCCACGTTCGCTGTCGTACTTTTCGGGCGTATCGTTCACCAGATCACGCCTCGCATGCCGCTCGATCGTCGTCGTTTTCTCGCCCGCTTGTCGGCCGCCGGATTTTCGGGCGGACTGTTTCCCGGAGCCCTTTATACGGTCGCGGCGCAGGGCGCGGCGGAGGATGAGGCGGAGATTACGGTGGAGATGATCGAGCAGGCCGAGCAACTCGCCGGCCTGTCATTTACCCCGGAGCAGCGCGCCATGATGCGCGACGATCTCCAGCGCAACCGCGAGGGGTTCCGAGAGATGCGGGCGTATCCGCTTGTCAACAGCGTCGCGCCGGCCCTGCAGTTCGACCTGCGCGCCGGCGGGGCCACGATACCCCAGGGGCCCGTGCGGCGGTTGACGGACTGGTCTCCGCCGGCCACGGCGCTTCCGGGGTCGGACGAGGATCTGGCCTACCTGTCCGTCGCCGGCCTCGCGTCGCTGCTGAAGACCCGCAAAATCACCTCGCTCCGCCTGACGCAGTTCTTTATCGATCGGCTCAAGCGTTACGACGAGCGGCTCCATGCGGTGATTACACTGACGGAAGAGCGCGCGCTGGCGCAGGCGCGGGCGGCCGACCGGGAGCTGGACGCCGGCCGCTGGCGCGGGCCGCTCCACGGCGTGCCCTGGGGGGCCAAGGACCTGCTTTCCGTGCGGGGCTACCGGACGACCTGGGGCGCCGCGCCGTACCGCGACCAGGAGATTGACGCCGACGCCGACGTGGTCCGCCGGCTCGACGACGCCGGCGCCGTGCTCGTCGCCAAGCTGACGCTGGGCGCGCTGGCGATGGGGGATGTCTGGTTCGACGACATCACGCGCAACCCCTGGAATCTCGATCAGGGATCGAGCGGGTCGTCCGCCGGACCGGGTTCTGCCGTCTCGGCCGGCCTCGTGCCGTTCGCCATCGGGTCCGAGACGCTGGGCTCCATCGTGTCGCCGAGCACGCGCAACGGCATCACGGGGTTGCGGCCCACGTTCGGGCGGGTGAGCAAGGGCGGCGCCATGGCGCTGTCCTGGTCGATGGACAAGCTGGGCCCGATGTGCCGCTCGGCCGAAGACTGCGCGCTGGTATTCGATGCCATCCATGGACGCGGCGAGGGCGACGCCACAAGTTACGACGCGCCGTTCGCATGGGATCCATCGCGCGCGGCCTCGATCCGGGTGGGGTATCTGGCGTCGGCGTTCGAAGAAGACTACGCCGGCAAGCAGGCCGATGCCGCCACGCTGGACGTGCTGCGGTCGCTGGGGTACGACCTGAAGCCGATCGCGCTCCCGGACCGGCCCATTGGCGCCATGCGGATGCTGCTGATCGTGGAGGCCGCCGCGTCGTTCGACGCGTTGACGCGTTCGGGGCGGACCGACTGGATGGTCCGGCAGACCGCGGGGTCCTGGCCCAACTCCTTCAGGCAGGCGCGATTCATCCCGGCGGTGGAATACGTGCAGGCCAACCGCCACCGGACGCTGCTGATGCGGGACATGGAGGCGGTGATGGCCGACGTCGATGTGTTTGTATCGCCTTCGTTCGGGGGCGGCACACTGCTGACGACCAACCTGACCGGCCATCCGGCCGTCTGCGTTCCGAACCGGTTCGATCCGCTTGAAAACCCGCCGGATCAGCGCCGGCGCGCGCCCGGCAGCATCACGTTCATCGGCGGGCTATTCAAGGACGCCGAGACGCTGGCGGTGGCGCACGCGTATCAGCAGGCGACCGACTTCCACCTCCGGCGCCCCGCGCTCGAGTGACCGTCAGGAAACGGCGACCGGTTCGGGGACGGGCGTCGGCTGGGGATTGCCCAGCGTCTTCAGCATGCGCAGGTGCGAGGCCACGGCTTCGCGCAGCGTGGGATGGTGGTGATACGGGATGCCGTGCTCCCTGGCCACCTGTTCGACGATCGGGCTGATCGCGGGGTAGTGGATGCTGCACACCTTGGGGAAGAGGTGGTGCTCGATCTGGAAATTGAGTCCGCCCACGTACCAGCACAGGAGCTTGTTCGAGCGGCCGAAGTTGGCCGTGGTCTTCATCTCGTGCACGATCCAGGCGTCTTCCATCGAGTCCCCGTTTTTGCTCGTGAAGTGCTCGGGGCCTTCGACGACGTGCGCCAGCTGGAAGACGACGCCGAGGATGAAGCCGGCGGTCAGGTGCATCGCCAGGTAGCCGATGGCGAATTGCCACCAGGTCACATCGAGCACCATCAGGGGAATCACGATGGTGTAGACATAAAAGAGGACCTTCATCCCGAGCAGGATGGCGATTTCGCGGGGGGGATGTTTTACGTTGCGGTAGGGCCCGAGGCTGGAGCGCAGGAGATACATGTAATCCTTCGCAAATACCCAGTTCAGCGTCGAAAATCCGTACGCCGCCAGGCCGTAGAGGTGCTGATAGCGGTGGATGGGTTTGTGCTCGGATTCGGGCGACAGCCGGAGGAGCGGGGAGACTTCCAGGTCTTCGTCGATCCCCTGGATATTGGTATAGGTATGGTGGATCACGTTGTGCGTGATCTTCCAGAGATAGCCGTTGGCGCCGAGCAGGTCGAACGACAGGCCGAGCAGCGTGTTGACGCGCTGGTTGGACGAGTAGGCGCCGTGGAGCGCGTCGTGCGAGATGGAGAAGCCGATGCCGGCCATGCCGATCCCCATCAACACCGCCAGCCCGAGCATCTCCCAAGGGCTGAACCGATTCGTGAGGATAAGCGCGTAGGGGCCGAAGGTCATCAGCAGCATGGCGAACGTCTTAAAAAACATCGCCCCATTGGCCTTTCGGGAAATCTGATGCGTGTCGAAATACGCATTTACCCGCTTTTTTAGATCCGAAACGAACGATTGCGACTGCTGATTGTCGAATTTTACGGCGTTGAGTTCCACGTTGTGAAAGGGCTTGTTTCAGAGGATGCAAGCGGGTCCCGCGCTCCTGCGGGGGCGACCCCCGGCAGAAAGCGCACCGGAGTATAGGCGCTGAACCCTGCTATTTCCTAATTCCACCGGGAGGTTTTGTCTGGATTTTTGATGGTTTCGCCCTCACCGACACCCATCCGGACGCCGATAGGGCCGACGGGGGGGGCGATGTTGACCAGGCCGAAGGAACGCGGGGGCTGGAGGAGCTCAGGGAAGCCGGCGGATTCGGATCTTCCTGAATTCGACCGGGGCGCCCTCCGCCTCCAGGCAGAGGTGACCCCGCGACGGATGGGCGCCGGTGCCGCCGGAGACCTCCTCGCCGTTGACCCAGAGCCGCACCTCGCCGTTGATGGCCCGCACGTAGTAGTGATTCCACTCGCCGACGCCGTGGCTCAGGTTTTTGCGCGGGAAGCTGCGCACGCCGTTCGGGGAGGTCGGCGGAAACGGCGTGAGCACCGAGTGCCCGACGGGGAAGATGTCGCCGTTGGTGGTGAACCAGTCGGCCGCATTGCCGCTTCGTTCGATGTATTGCCGGGTGTAGCCGTGGTCGAGCATCTGGACCTCGATGCCGTAGTCGGGCAAGTTGCCGGGGGGGAGGCCGGCCAGCGCCTGCAGCGGCACCCAGACGAACACGCCCGAGTTGCCCGCCGATTCGAGATGACGCCATTCGACGATCAGCTCGAAGTTTTCGAATGCCTCCCGGGACCGGTACACGCCGATGGGGTTGCCGGTCGTGCGTACCAGGGTGCCGTCCCACGTCCACGTGTCGGGATCGCCGTTCACATCCACGAAGTCTGCCTCGGTGAGGTCTTCCCAACCGGGGCCGGCGCCGTCGATCGTGGCGGCCCGCTCGGTTCGGACTCCGGGCGCCGAGGCGACGCAGCCGGCGAGGGCGAGAAGGAGAAGCAGGGTGAGTGCGCGCATGGCAGGCGAAGGGTTTCAGGGACGGAACAGGTCGGATGCGGGTTGCTCGTACAGGGTCTGGATGTCGCCGGCTTCCAGGGCGCGATCGAAAACGGCGACCTCGTCGATCAGGCCGGTGTAGTGCCGGCCCAGCAGCATCACGGCCCGGTCGAGGTCCCAGGTGAGCCGCAGGTCACGGCCTTCCAGGCTTCCGACCGGGCGTCCGTTCAGATAGCCGGTGATCTGCCCGCCGCCGGTATTCAACTGCTCGAAGACGAGCGCTATATGCGTCCAGGCGTCGCCGGAGAACGGCGGGTCGGCCACGTCGATCATCGGGCGCATCGCCGGCGCGATGTCATCCCAGGGGATCTGCTCCGGGTTCCAGACCGCCTTGTCGGCAAACGCGGCGAACCGAAAATGGCGGGGGACATCGTCCTGGGTCAAATCGACGTACAGCGCGGCGTCATCCCAGTTCTTGTCCGTCACCACGAAGGGGTCGCTGTAGCCGGGCGCCAGCCCGGTCTCCGGATCGACCTTCAGCCACAGCGAAAACGTGCCCGACCAGTCGGATGCCGCATAGGGCACATTGCCCGCGGCGCGGTAGAGGACGACCGGGTTCCAGTCGCTGGCCACGCGCAGGGCATGGCCGGCGCGGCCGCCGGGGACGCGCCGGGCCAGCGGGTTTCCGGTCGAGAGCGGTTCGCGGGCATCGAGGGCGTCCGGCGTCGGCGCGACGTAGAGCACGGAGTCGCCGGCGGCGATGTCGGCGCTCAGGCCGGCATCGAATGAGGCGTAAAAGACAGGGTGTAGCCGTGCCGGTGGTTCCGGTGCGCAGGAGGCGGCGATGCCCAGGAGCAGCAGCGAGGCACAACGTGCGATGAGGCGGGGCGCTGGCATGGAATCCGTGCCGCGGGGCGGCGTAGGTGTCAGGGGACGGAAGTATACGTCGCGCCGGCTACATGCCCAAGCGCGGGGATCCTGCGGACTTTTCGGCCCTTTAAGGGGGGCATTCAACCGAATCCCCTCCGTGTTACCTCGCCATTCCAATCGTTTCTGGGCCGTGGCCGGCCCGGGCGCGGCCTTTGCCGGCCTCATGGCCTATGGGAGCGACCCCGCCTCGTTGCGCTGGTTCATGGAATACCTGGTTCTGCTCGGCATCGGGGTACTCGGTTCGTCGCTCCCGCATCTCGCGCTGCCGGACCCCCAGCAATTTCTCAAACAGCTCGGCAACCTCGCGCCGGCCGCGCTGGCAGCGAGCCAGTGGCGGGCGTGGCGGCCGGTCGTGCTCGGGTTGCTCGTTCCGGGGGTGGTCCTGGCCCTCTGGCCGCCGTGGGATGCGACGCGCGTCCTGCGGGGTGCCGCCTACGGACTCACGATTGGAGGGGTGGGGATCTACGCCTTGCTGCACTACCACAAACTCGGTCCGCTTTCGCAGGCGTGGAGTGAGGCCCGGCGGGGCGATGCGTACCGATGGATCAAGGAAAACACCCCCTACGGGGTGCCGCTGCCGGATGGTCTGGTGCCGGCGTTCATGAGCACGTCGCGGATCTATGGAGTCGGGGTGGCGGCGCATCTGGCGAGCCGGCTCCTGGAAAGCATCCATCCCGCGCTGGCCCTGGCGCCCGGCCTCGTGCTGGCGATCGGGATGGGGATCCGGTGGCAACAGGCGCGGGGGCGGTTCGACCGGCTTTATTACCATAGCAACGCCTTCTTCCGGGAGATCTTTACCGCCGGCCGGCTCCATGTGTCGGATGCGCGCCCGCTGCCGTACGAAAGCCTCTACTGGATCCCATCTCGGTTGCGACCGGCCGCCTGGCTCGCACTCGTTCAGCTCGACCGGCGGGCGCCACTGGGGCGCCTGACCGCGCTTGGCCACCTGCTGCTCTGGGTGATGGTGTATCGCGACGCCCCGCCGGCCGCGGCGGCGGTCCTCCTCGGCGTGATCGTCGTCGGGCAGAAGCTGGCTGCCGTGCGCGGATTGGGCGCCACATCGCTCCCGCCGGCCCTGCAGCGGCAGTACCTGCCCCGTGCCGACTGGCGGCGCGTGCGCGCCTGGATTCATGGACGTTGGACGCTATCCCTGGCGCTCAGCCTGGGCCTGCTTGCGCTCGTGTCGCAGGCCTGGACCCCGGCGCAGGTCGTGCTCTGGGTCGGCGTCGACATCGCCGGCGGCCTTGTGGCTGCGTTCGTTGCACAACCAAAGGATGCTTATGCTGGCTAAACCGCTCGTTCTCGAGGCCATCACGAAACGCTACGGCACGCGCCCGCCGGTGATCGACGGGTTTTCGCACCGCTTCGAGCCGGCGACCGCTACGGGGCTGGTGGGGCCGAACGGCGCCGGCAAAACGACGCTGCTCCGCATGCTGTGGGTGCTCGCCCACCCGAGCGATGGACATATCCGTTATGGCACGATCGATATCCACGAAAAACCCTACGAATACCTCGCCGAGGTGGGTATCGTGCACGACGAGGATGCGCTCCCGCTGCACGCCACGGCCGTCGAGTTTCTCTCGTTCGTGCTGCGTCAACGCGGGCAGTGGGGGGCGGACGCCCGCGCCCGCATCGACGCGCTGCTGGATGTGCTGATGCTGGACGAGCACCGGGAGGAACTGATCGCGACCTATTCGACCGGAATGCGGAAGAAGACGCAGATCGCGGCCGCGCTGATCGCCGGGCCGGCGCTGCTGCTGATGGATGAGCCGTTCCGCGGACTCGACGTGGCCACGCGGGATGCCGTCACCGGGCTCCTCAAACGCTTCAAGGCGGACGGCGGCTCGATCGTAATGTCCAGCCACATGCAGGATACGATCGATGCGCTTTGCGACGAGACGATCGGGCTTGGGAAACGGTCGTCCACATAACGGACACGCCTATCAGGGCATACGCGCGCCGGCGTGTCTGCAAACAGGGTCTCGACGCCGTACATGGCGCCGCGCGCTTTAGTGCGCCGGCCGGGAGCCGATAAAAAACGAAAGGGGTAGGCGCGAACCTACCCCTTGATCGTCTTTACAGGGATGTGTTGGGATCGATCAGTAGCGATCGACGACGCCCATGGATTCGGCTACAGGATCGGTTTCGCCGCCGAAGAGGAATTTCAACAGGGAAGCTAGCATAGGGGTACTCGGTATGACGTTGGGGGGGAATGCGTGGCCGCGGTGCCGGCGCTGAGACCCGAAGAACAGGCGAACATCGGGTGCGCGGTCCACGGCGCGTGCGCATGAGTAACAAGTGGTGTATCGGCGGGAATCCCGGCCACTTAAGGGCCTTTTCATATCCTGTAAGAAAAATTCGATTCGGGCCGTTTATCGCCGAAAATCGACTGAAATAGCCGGTCCCGGTCGCGTCAGGTGTCGAGTCCCGATGCGCGGAAGAGCAGGTAGCTGAAGGCGGCGGCCAGGATGAGGTACAAGACGAGGAGCGCGACGACCGGCGCGTTCCCAGCGTGGGTATATGCGGCATTGAGCAGTACCATCGCGCCGACGAAACTGTGCGCCTGGTTGCCGGCGACGACGGCGCGCCCATAAATACCGCCCAGCGGCAGCGACCGGGCGGTCCAGTTCATCGCGCCGAAACCGATCAATGCGGCTCCCCATAGCGCGACGACCAGGTGGCTTTCTCCGCCGAGGGCCGCGGCCATTTCTTGCGCGGCGAAGAGCATCAGGAGCCCGCCGGCCCCCATCAGTCCGGCGGATACATGCATCAGGATGGAAATCAGGCGTTTTTTCATCGTGCGGGTGTGGCGAGGTCGGTGATTGATCAGGATGGAAGGTGACCCGGGGAGGGGAGCGATACGGCATCCGGTCGAAATGGATACACGGGATGCGCCGTTGGCTGGGGGCGGATGCGCCTTTGTAGGGACGCCGGCGGCCGCCGACACGCGTAACTTCGCGGATTGCCTCCTTGACGTCGAGGCTTATCCCCGGGAAAATGGTGTTTCCACATGCACCCCCGGGCTCTAAAGGCACTGATCCGCACTCCGAGATGCGCGCAATTGAACACCGGATCGTCGGTACGTATTCTGAATCGAGCTACGAGAAATGGGCGCGGGGAGCCTTTCTGGTCTATCTGTTTTTTACGTTTTTCGGTACCTCGGCGCCCTTCCCGGACTTTACGTCGGATCCCCGCGACATCGAGACGTCCAACCCGCTTAACCAGCTCCAGTCGCTCCTGTTCGTCGTCTCGATGGCTTCGCTCGTAGGCAAGCAGGAACAGGTTCGCACCTTTGTCCGCACCGAAAAATACCTCACCCTGCTCCTGGCATGGTGCCTGCTGAGCGTGGCCTGGTCGCCGTATCCGATCGTATCGATCAAGCGCTGGATCGGCCTGTTCGGCGAGGTGATCATCTGTCTGGCCGCCCTGCTGCATTTTCGATGGTCGGAAGAAGCGCTCCGGTATTTTCGGCCCATCCTGTTTTTGTATATCCCGCTCAGCATCCTGGCGGTGCTCTTCATCCATGAAGCCACCCAGTGGGAATTTCCGGCCTGGCGCGGTCTGGCGCCGACGAAAAACAACCTCGGCCAGATCACGCTGTTCAGCATCGTACTCTGGTGCGGCATCATCCCCTACAACCGGAAACGCCTGATCAATCTGACACACTACGCGATGCTGGCGCTGACGGTCATCCTGTTTATCGGGGCGCGCAGCACGACGTCGTATCTCGCCGGCCTGGTTACGCTGGGGGTGCTCCTGATCACCCGCGCCAGCATGTGGCTCGAGCAACCGTTGTTCACGCGGGTCTACACCACGGCGCTTCTGACGGGGATGGTGCTGATCGGGACGATCATTGTCGTCGGCGCTCCCGATTTGCTCGCTTCGTTTTTCGGGTTGTTCGGGAAAGACCTCACCTTTACCGGGCGCGTCGACCTCTGGCAGACGGTGATCGCGATGAACGAGGGCAAGTTTCTGACGGGCTGGGGGATCGGTGGCTTCTGGGTGATGGACAGCCCGCATCTCGTGCCGCTTTTCGAGACCTTTCCGTGGCTGCCGAACCAGGCGCACGAGGGGTACATCGACATGCTCAGCCAGACGGGTCTGGTGGGGCTTTCGCTGCTGCTCGTTATGATCGCGGCGTATTTCAAGCGGCTGGGCCGGCTCAAGAAAGGTCAGGTCTGGAAGTGGCTGGTGATCAGCCTGCTGGTGTTCAACCTCCAGGAGTCGGTGTTTTTCCGCCCGAGGCATATCGGCCATTTTATGTTCGTGTTCGCATATATCGCCCTCCATGTCGACCTCATGAAAGAGCAGGGGGGGAATCGATGGATGGGAAGGTGACCGGGATGCGCGTGCGCTGCCCGATCGGAGGCGCGGCGGGATGTTGAACTACCGACCGGATATCGACGGGCTGCGCGCCGTCGCCGTGCTCGCGGTGCTCGGTTTCCACGTCATGCCGGCGCTGGTTTCGGGGGGCTTTGCGGGCGTGGATGTGTTTTTCGTCATCTCGGGATTTCTCATTACGGGGATTCTGTGGCGCGACCTGGAGGCCGGCCGGCTCTCGTTGGCCTCGTTTTATGCGCGCCGCATTCGCCGGCTTTACCCCGCGCTCGTCGCCGTCATCCTGGTGTCCGCCGCCCTCGAACTCTCGATCGGTCTGCCCGACGAGGTGCGCACCTATGGATGGAGCGCCATCTCGGCGGTGTTCTATTTCTCGAACCATTTTTTCCTCGCGCAGAACGACTATTTCGACGAGAGCCTGACCTACAATCCGCTCCTGCATACCTGGTCGTTGTCGGTCGAAGAGCAATTCTATCTAGTCTTTCCCTTGTTGCTGCTGGTGCTGTTTCGGGCCGGCAGACGCCGCGCGCCGGTCCTGCTCGGGGCGATCGCACTGGCCTCGCTGGTGGCGGCCGAGTGGTTGCTCCGCACGAACGCCTCCGCCGCCTTTTTCCTGATGCCCACGCGGCTATGGCAGCTGCTGCTCGGGGGGTGGCTGGCCCTGCGCCCGATCGATATCCGGTCGCGGTTCGCGCGTGAGGGCGCCGGCGTGGCCGGCTTGCTGCTCATCGCCGGGGCGTCGATGGTTTATTCCGAAGGGACGCCCTTCCCGGGGCTGTACGCGCTCGCGCCTACCGTCGGGGCGGCGATGCTGCTTGTCGCCGGCCGGCAGCCCGGAACGGTCGCATCCCGACTCCTTTCGTGGTCTCCGGCGCGCTGGATCGGGAAGATCTCCTACTCGCTGTATCTCTGGCACTGGCCGATCGTGGTATTTTATCGGTTGCAGGTGAGCCCGGAGCCGTCGGCGACCGAGCGATACGGGCTGATCGCGGCGTCGGTGCTGGCGGGCTATCTCAGCTGGCGCTTTATCGAGCAGCCGTTCCGGAACGCCGGCGCCGGCGCGTCCCGCCCGGTTTTCCTCGGTGGCGCCATCGCTACGGCAGTCGTGGCGGTTGTGGGCCTGACCTTCGTGCTGACCGATGGCGGAAAAGAGCGCTTTTCGGACGACCAGCTCGGCTATATCAGCTTTCTCGATTACGACGCTGATCCGTACTTCAGAACGAATACGTGTTTTCTCACGAGCGCGTCGGACGACCTCTCCCTGTTCGATGAAGGGACGTGTCTGCACTATGACGCCGCGAAACGCAATGTGATGATCGTGGGCGACAGCCACGCCGCCCAGTATTATGCCGCCTTCGCGCGGCGACTGCCGAACGTGCAGTTTTCGCAGGTGACGGCATCCGGATGCCGGCCGCTGATGAACTACAGCGGCGAGTCGCGGTGCACCGAACTCGTGCGACGCGCGTTTGAGCAATTTCTCGAGGCAAATCCCTACGACGCCGTCATCCTCGCCGGCCGCTGGGAGCCGTACGATGTCGAGGCGCTGCCGGAGACGGTCCGCTGGCTGTCCAACCGGGTCGGCCGCGTCATCGTGCTCGGGCCGATCATCGAATACCGGCAGGCCCTGCCGCGGCTCCTCGCCCGGTACACCCCGGGCGATAGCGAGATCGAAGCGGCCCAGGTCTTCGCCGACGTCGACGCCACGGATCAGGCCATGCGCGCCGCGATGGATCGCGCGCCGGGCACCTACTTCTCGATCCTCCACACGCTCTGCGACGGCCGGGATTGCCGCATGCTGGCGTCCAATGGCAAGCCGCTCCAGTTCGACGCGTCCCACCTCACCTTCCAGGGCGCGTACGACGTCGTGGACGCGCTGATCGGTCAGGGGCTGTTTCAGACGCCGTAGGCCGGCAGGGCGCCTTCGCGCTACCGACCGTCCAACCGCTCCAGCAACGCGCGCGCTTCTTCCGCTTCGTCCTCGACATCCAGTTTGAGTACCTCCTCGAGGTACGCCCGGGCCTTTTCGGGGTCGCGTTCGGCCCAGAGCCGGCCGAGGCCGGTGCCGGCCCAGGCCTGGAATAGGGCGTGCAGAAAATCGGGGGCCTGATCGGGGAGCACCAGGATGCGTTCGTACAGCGCGATCGCGCGGTCGTCCTCGCCGGCGTTTTCGTAGAGCATCGCCATCGGCCACAGGATCCATCGGTTCAGCGGATGATCCGGCAACAGGCGCTCTCCCATCGCGACGGCGGCGGCGGTCATCGCAGGGTCCTGGGATTGCAGCAGCGGAATGAGCAGCCCTCCATTCGGTTCGCGGGCGTAGGCGGGGTAGCGGGAGGTGAGGAGATCCCAGGTCGCGCGCGCGGCGGTCCGGTCACCGCGCCGGATGTCGACGAGCAGATGGCCCGTCAGCTCCTCGGCGAAGCGGTATGGCGACGCGCGCTCCAGCAGGTCGAGCTGTTCCGCGAGTTCGGTCCCCCGGTCCGGCGCGGCGAGTGGGGCGCCGGCCGGCGAAAACGCGAACAGGCGGATGCATGCCATCGCGAACGGGGATAGCCGGACATCCCCCATCAAAAGACGGAAAGGGTCGCTGAGGACGTTTGCGTTGGCGAGGAGGACGAACGTGAACCCGAGATCGGGCAGCCGAAGTAAGAGCGCCCCCGAATGGTCCGGATCGTCCTGCCCGAAGCTCCACACCACGCGTACCCCCTGGACGGTCTGGCTGAACCATCCGAGTCCGACGGGCAGCGGATCGTGGGTGGTGACGGATACCTGTGGAGACATCAGCGCCTGCTGCATCGCCGCGCTGAGGAGCAGGCCCTGGTCGAGGGCCCGGGCGTAGGCGGCGAGGCCGTCTGCGGTGGAGACGAGGCCGGCGTGGGCGCCGAGATTCGGCGAGGGATACCATCGCATGCCGGCGACCTGCATGATGCGCTCGCGGATCATGGACTCGAAGGGCCGGCCCGTCGCGGCGGCGAGGATGTCGGCGAGCCGCGCGTATCGCATCGTGCTGTACACGAACTCGGCGCCGAGCCGGCCTTCCGATGTATGGGTGAGCAGGTGGTAGATCGTTGTTTCCGGGCTCCCCTCGTAGTCCGGCAGGTAGTCGGTCACCGGGTCCGTGAGCGCGAGTTCGCCGTTTTCGACGGCCTGCATGATCAAGACCGCCGTGAGCGATTTGGTGACGGAGGCGATCCGGAGGGGCGTGTCCGTGGCGAAGGGCCGGCCGTTCCGCGTGGTCCCCATGGCGCTGCGGTAGATCGCCTCGCCGTCGTGCACGACGACCATCGCCAGCCCCGGTATATCCAATCGTTGTCGCAGCCCGTCGATCTCGACGCTCAGCGCTTCGGCTTGAGGTAGCCACGGCGAAGCGGGCTGGGCCAATGCGGGCAGGGTGGCGGCCAGGAGGCCGGCAAGAAAAACGAGGCGCATGGTTGCGACGTGTTGGTACAGAAGGCGAACGCCCGAACAGACGGCGCGCGCCGGCTTTTTGTTGCGCCGGCGGGCGCTTGCCGGAAGTGCAGCGGGTGGGGCTACCGGAAGGGCCGATACAGGATGGCGTACGGGTGTCTTTCCCGCGGCATGGAAGCGACGCCCGTGCGGCGTTCAAACGGATTTGTGGCGGTAGGATGCGTCGGTGGCGCAGGAATTCAGGAAGCTTTGGCTACGTCAGGTTGTGCCAGAAGCGTCAGCCATGTAGGCAAATCCTATGACGCGGATTTGCGCCGTTTTCTCATATTTCGGCTGTCCACACTCTTCCCACTTCTCCCCGTACCATGCGTCTGCAGCAAGGCACGATGCTTCTGGACCGCTTCGCCATCGGGCCGCTGCTTGGCGATCCGGGTCTGTTCGAGCTGACGTATCAGGCGACCGATCGACGCGACGAGTCCGGTGTCGTCGTGCGCGAATTTTATCCGGGCGCGATTGTGCGTCGCGGCGATGACGGCGCCCTTTGCGTGGCGACGGACGATGCCCTGTTTGCTTACGGACTGGCCGAACACGAGCTGGAAGCCGGTGCGCTGGCGCGCCTTTCGCATCCTCATGTGGTCCGGTGTCTAACACACGGTAGTGCTCACGGCACATGCTACCGGGTGAGTGAGCGACGCATGGGCATCTCGATGCGCGCGTACGTCCGGCAGCGGGGTGGGAAGATCGCGGAGGACGAAGCGATCGGGCTGGCGACTCGGATGCTGCAGGGCGTCGAGGCCGGCCACGAACTGGGGCTGGTGCATGGCATGCTATCGCCGACGGCGGTGTTCATGGATCGGGGCAGGACGCCGATGCTGCTCAATTTCAGCGCGGCGCGCCTGTATTATGCCCAGGTAGCCGGCGACATCGACGCCGCGCGCGTGCCCGGTTTTTCTCCCCCGGAGTTATCCGGCGAACGCGACACCGTCGGTCCGTGGACCGATGTGTTTTCCGCCGCGGCGCTCCTGCTGTTTATGGTGACGGGGAAGACGCCTCCGGCCGTCATGACCCCGTCCCAGGGTAAACGGCTTGCTCGCACCGTGGAACGCAGCAGGGAGATCACGACGGACCTGAAGTCGGTGCTGCTTCAGGCCCTGCAGTGGGACCCCACGGCGCGGCCGCGCTCGGTCAGTCTGCTGCTGGACGCGCTCGCCCGCGCCGTTGCCGATCGCAGACAGGTGGTCGCGCTGGACGCGGTGCAGGCCGAAGGTGGGGCGGATCTGCCGCTGGAGCCGGAAGCGCCGGCCGCGTTGTCTGCATGGGACGATGCCGCCGCCCCCGCCATCCTCGCGTCGATGATCGTCACAGGACCAACCATGGGATTGTCTGAACAAATGGAAGAATACGGTAGCGAACACCAGAAACGATCCGCGGCGGTATCGAAGCGGCCCGTCGAGCCAGTGCCGGCCGGCAACCTGCCGCCCACGCAGGAGCTGCAGGTCCGGATCGCCGAGCTGGAGAACCGCCAGAAGGGCTTCAACCGGCTGCTGGGAACGCTCGTTGTCGTCGTGCTGCTGGCCGTGGTGGGGTTTTTCGCCGGCTTTCGCATGGGGCTTTCGACCGGCAGCGACTACGGCCGCGTGGTGAGCGACACCGCGCCGGGATCGGGCAACCCCCCGGCCGCCGGATCGAACGTCGTTTCCCCGCCGGAGGACAACGAGGGCGCGGCGCCCCGGCCGAAGGAAACGCTGGCCCCGCAACCCGCGCCCGTCGCTACGCCCGCAGCGCGCCCGGTCGCGCCGGCAGCGCGCGCGAACCCGCCGGCGCCCCGGCCGGCCTCCGGCCCCACGCCCGAAGAAACGCAGGCCGCGATCGAGGCGGAACAGACGCGGCAGTATCAGGCCGCGCGCGCCGATGCGGATAACCTGTTTGCGCGGCGCGCATGGAGAGAAGCCGAGATCGCGTATGCGTCGGTGCTCGCGCTGCGCCCCGACGATCGGTACGCGACCGCGCAGCGGACGGCCGCGCGGGATTCGGCGGCCGCCGAGGCAACCCGTGCCCAGACCTTGATCGAGAACGAGCGGCAGTACCAGTACCTGCGCGGACAGGCCGACGTGCTTTTCCGGGAACGGCACTGGGCCGACGCACTGGACATCTATACCGCTGCGCTCGCCTACAGGCCCGGCGAGGCCTACCTGACCGAGCAGATCGCTCTCGCCCGCGACGCGATGGAGGCCGCGTCGCGTGCCGAGGCGGAAGCCCGTCGTCTCGAAGACCGCATCCAGCGCGCCACCGATGAGAACGGCATCTTTGTGGTGCCGGAAACGCCGGCCCGGTTGGTCGACGAAGCCACCGTCCGGAACCAGGTGGAATACCCGGCCCGCGCCCGCCGCGCGGGGGTGGAAGGCCGCGTGATCCTCCGGATGATGATCGATGAAGCAGGGCAGCTGCACGACCCGACCGTCGTGCAGGGCATCGGGTTTGGTTGCGAGGAAGAAGTCATCCAGGTGTTGCAGAATGCCCGGTTCGAGCCGGCGACTTTCAATCGGGAGCCGGTGAAATCCTGGTATCTTTTTACGCTGGTTTTCAGCCTGAATCCCTGATGGATCGCACACATCATCGCCGCTGGTCTGCCGATACCGGATACCTGGATACAAGAGTCCCCGTCGAAAACATGGTTTTACGGGAAAATCCTGCATCGCGCATCCCACATCCCCTCATCGCTTCGATAACACTGTACCGACGTGCCTAACGTCACTCCAAAACCCACGCCCGGCGAGGCGTCTTGAAACAGGATGTAAACGGATGAGCCAACAAGATTTCGATTTTTATTGGACGCAACGCGTCGTCGACATCCTGATCAAGGTGGCGGGTGTGATGGTGACCTCGTTTGCGACGCTCTCGGTGGCGCGGCAGGCCTTCATCCATATTGATCCGCCCTGGTTGTACGTGATCATGGGCGCCGCGCTCGTGCTGGTGGAGGGCGCCTTCATCAACTCCTGGCTCGCCATCGATTCGCAGAAGCATGCCCCCATGCCGATGAAGATCGCGTGGGCGCTCACGCTGGTCGTGATCTACGTGGCGCTGCTGATCCTGGCCATCGCGAACGGGGAGGGCGCCGCCGGCTGGGCCTTTCGGTTTGTCCTCGCCGTCATGATCGGGCGCAGCATCTATGAAGCCGGCATCTACGAGTTGCTCCGCCGCAACCGGCAGGAGGAGCGGGACATCACCACCAGCTATACCGTCCGCCGCGTGGCAAGGCAGCTGGCGAAGGAAAGTGCCATCGCGGAGCTGTACACCGAAAAAAACGACGAGGCGTATGCGCGCGACCTGCACTTCGAGGTCGAGCGCGCCCGTATCGAGTCGGAGCACGAGACCGCGATGGTCGAGGTGAAGATGTTTCGCGAGCGGCTGCTGGCCGGCGTTCACGCGAAAGACACGTTGTCGCGCAAGCGGCTGCAGGCGCAGATCCATCGGGAGCAGCTCGCCCTGGCCCAATCCGACTCGTCGGAGACCGGAGATGCCCCGCCGGCGCTCCTGCAGTAGCGCTCCCGTTAAACCCGATGCCGCTAATGCCGTGGCGCGATAGTGCGGAGCATCTCGACGAGGTGTTCGAGCTGGAGCGGTTTGCTGATGAAACCGTCCATGCCGGCGTCGCGGCACTGCTTCTTCTCCGTTTCCGTTACGCTGGCCGTCAGGGCGACGATGCTGGGCCGCGCCGGTCCGGACGCCATGATGCGTTTCGCCGCGCTGATGCCGTCCATCTCGGGCATGTAGATGTCCATGAAGATGACGTCGTAGTCGGTGCGCCCCGCGGCCTCGACGGCCTCGCGTCCGCTGGCGACGAGGTCGGGGGCGTAGCCCATCCTGGAGAAAAAGAGCCGCGCCACTTCCTGGTTCATGGCGTCGTCCTCCGCGATCAGGATCCGCAGCGGGTGCGTTCGTCCGAGCGCCTCGTCGAAGAGCGGCTGCCGGCTTCCGACGCTGCGGCCGCCGTCGGGACGGCAGCTGAGGAGGGCCTGGAGCAGTTCCGCGCGTTTGACGGGCTTCCGGACGCTCACCGCGCCGGGTTCAGCCGCGCGGTCGGTGTGGCCTACGGAGGTCAGCGAGATGACCGCGTACCGCTTTCGCCACCGGTTGAGCGACGCCCGGAGGAGGGTCGCCTCGGCGCCGCCGGCGTCGACGATCAGCACATCGGGGGATTCCTCCTCCGTCAGGTAGGCCTCGGCCTCGGCATGGGACGGCGACAGCGTCACCTCCATGCCCCACATCCGGCAGAGCTGGCCCAGATAGGAGCGGCGGGTCGGGTGATGGCTCAGCAAAAGTGCGCGCTGGCCGATCAGGGCGTGATGCGGGGATGCGTTCGCGGCGATCATCGGGCTCATTCCGGCCTTGAGGGTGAAGTGAAACGTCGAGCCGGCGCCCACGACGCTCTCGGCGTGGATAGAGCCCCCCATCAACGCGCTGAGTTGCCGTGAAATCGCGAGCCCCAGACCGGTGCCCCCGAACCGCCGCGTCGTCGAGCTATCGGCCTGGGTGAAGGCGTCGAAGATGGTCTCGATCCGGTCCGGCGGAATGCCGATGCCCGTGTCGGACACCGAGAAGCGGAGCGTGCAGCGGTCCGGCGCGCCGGCCGGCGGCGCGATCCGCGCCACCTGCAGCGAGATCTCACCCTTTTTGGTAAACTTGATGGCATTGCCCAGCAGATTGCCCAGCACCTGGCCGATGCGCACCTCGTCACCCACGATTGCGAAGGGGACGTCGAGCGCGATGGAACAGGTCAGTTCGATCCCTTTTCGGGCCGCCGACTCCGCGATGCGGCCGAGCGCATCCTCGACGCAGGTGTGAACGACCACCGGACGTTGCTCCAGCGTGACTTTGCCGGCTTCGATCTTCGAGAAGTCGAGGATGTCGTCGATCAGGGCGAGCAGGATATTGCCGCTCGTCTGGATGGTGTCCACATAGCTGCTCTGCTCGTCGTCCAGCGGCGTGGCCTGCAGCAGCGACGAAAAACCGAGCACGCCGTTCATCGGGGTGCGCAGTTCGTGGCTCATCGTGGCCAGGAAGTCGCTTTTGGTCTGCGCCGCCGTCTCGGCCTGTTCCTTGGCGGCGATGAGGGCGGATTCCTGGCGTTTGAGCGCCGTGATATTCTGCAGCGAGAGAAGCCGGCCAAGCGTTTCATCTTTCTGATCGAGCAGCCGTTTCGAAACGACGCGGTAGACGCGTTCTTCGTCTCGATACAGCACGGGTAGTTCGCCGGGCTCCTCCAGCGACGAAGCGAGTCGGGCGAGATGGGCGAGATGGGCGGGGCACGCCTCGGCGAGCGGCTCGCCGATCAGGCCGTCCGTCGGCACATCGAAGAGCAGGGTGGCGGCGTTGTTCAGATCCACCAGCCTGTCCTGCGAATCCAGGATAAAGACCGGGTCGTCGGTGCAATCGAACAGGGTGGAGCGGGCGATCGGCACGAGGTCGAAGATCCGGTATTTGAAGATGCCCCAGGCAAAGATGACGGCGGCGAACGAAAGCGCGACCGGCGTCAGGTCGATCGAGAGGTAGTGATTCCAGAAGAGCAGGTAAAAGAGGTTGACGAGCAGCGGCAGGAGCGCGCCGGCGGACATCACGATGCCCTGTTTCCGGTAGATGGGGCCTTTTCGTACGACATGCGAGATGATGAGCGTCGCGCCGGCGATGACGGAGGCGTAGCTGTAGATCGTGTGCACCCAGAACCAGGCGTAGCGCGGCCGCATCAGCACCAGGAAGTCGCCGCGCAGCTCCATGGACGCCGGCCCGAACAAGAGCATGTGGAACGGATTGGTCTGGGCGAGGATGGCGGTGATGGTAGGAATCAGCAGGATGAGCGCCACAACTCGTCCGTCGAGCCAGCGTCTATGCCGCGCGAAGGCGATGGCGAAGAGCAGCCAGAGCGCACTCGTGAATGGAATCGGCACGTAGAGCGCGTTGACGATGCCTTCGCGCAGGCGGAGGTCGATTGCGGAGTGCTCGAAGGTTGCGAGGATGCACCAGAGCAGGACGAGGGCATTAAACGCGTTGAAATACGACACGGAAGGCAGCCGTCTGCGCTGCCACCCATAGATGATGAGCGGGACCACGCTGAGTCCGCTAAAGACGAAGAACCAGATATCGCTCGAGTAGTGCCAGTACATGCGATTGAAGGGAAGTGGCAGCCGGCCAGAGAGAAGAAGCGCGAGTATGCAGGCCCGGTGCGCTCATGGAGATCCGGGCGGATTCCAGGAGCCGTTCGAGGCTCCCTGATCAGGAAGGCAGACTCATTGTCCCTGAACAGGTCCTGTGATTTGCCCTGATTCGCCGACGCCAAGGAAGACGTGTAAAAGAACCGTGATCCTCAGTTACGTAAGATCAGCTGAGGTAGAACGTTCCTGTCTGCGTTCGGCGGGTCGGCGTGAAGTGACGTGTACTGCTACTAAGTCGGTGAAGGATACCCCGTACTGCGGAAAAGCCTGGTTTTATCGGGTACTTCGCACCGTCACGTCGAAAGCACAAGAGGCGTCAGCCTAAACTAGGCGCACCCGGGAAAGGTTGCGTCGTGGTTTGGCGCTTTTGTCGTGGGAGAAAAAGCGCAGCACGATCTGGCCGGCAGCGGGTAGCGCCGCAGGACAGGCAGGACGAATCGGCGCGTTCCGATCAGATCGTGGACTGTTTGGTGCAGTTTGTTAACCGTCCTGATGCTAGATACTCGAAATACAGCGAAATGAGCACATCCAGCATCGGAAAGAGCGCATCTCGCATGGTTGCGGTGCACGTGCGTAGCGACAGGTCAGTCGATGAGGAACAACGGCCTTTTCGCCGGCTATGATGGCCACCCATCATCTCGCCCGTTATCCTACCGATGCAGCACGTTATCGACGCACGAGGTCTCGCAAAAACCTACAAGATTCGCGCACGCGGAAAAGGCTCGCCCCGGACCCTCGAGGCCGTAAAGGGGGTTGATCTCACCGTGTCGGCCGGAGAGATCGTCGGTTTCCTCGGCCCGAACGGCGCCGGCAAAACGACGACCCTTCGCATGCTGACCACCCTGCTCGACCCTACCGGCGGCTCTGCGACGGTCGCCGGCGCGGATCTCACCACGAACCCCGTCGAGGTGCGTCGGCGAATCGGGTATGTCGCTCAGATGGGTACGACCGATGCCTCGGCTTTGGCCGGCGAAGAGCTCGTCGATCACGCGCGTATGTACAGAATCGATCGTCAAACCGCCGAGCAGCGTGGGCGCATGCTGTTGCGTGTGCTCGACCTTGACGGGGTATGGGAGCGCAAGTGCGGCTCCCTCTCCGGCGGACAGCGTCGCCGCCTGGACATCGCGATGGGCCTCATCCACGAGCCGACCCTGGTTTTCCTCGACGAACCCTCGACCGGCCTCGATCCGCAGTCGCGCGCGAACCTCTGGGAGCACATCCGCCGCGTGCGCGACGAATTTAATACGACGGTGTTTATCACGACCCACTACATGGACGAGGCCGATGCCCTCTGCGATCGCATCCTGATCATCGACCACGGCGAGATCGTGGCGCGCGGTACGCCGGATGAACTCAAACGCCGCGTCGGCGGCGACGCCATCTACCTGACGCTGGTCGATCTATCCAGGATTGCCGAGGCCAACGCCGTGATCGCCGAACGCCTCGCCGGATCCACGCCCGAAGTGCATGGCGCTGAGATCCATCTCACGGCGCCAGACGGCGGATCGGCGCTTCCTGGACTGCTCGTCGCCCTTTCGAAGGCCGGCATCGATACCGCGGCCGTGGCGGTTCGCCGGCCGACCCTCGACGATGTTTTTCTGACCCTCACCGGCCGCTCGCTGCGCGAGTCCAACGGATAATTCGGAGCTTCCACGCTATGGGCCTTTTCCGTGACACCTGGATCGTTTTCAGCCGCGCGATGCGCCTGTCGATGCGGCAGCCTGTTTGGGTCGTGTTCGGCCTCATGCAGCCCATTCTGTATCTGACCCTGTTCGGTCCGCTGCTGAAATCGGTCGCCGAGCAGCCGGGCTTCGGAGGCGATGCGTGGCGCGTTTTCGTGCCCGGCCTCCTCGTGCAGCTCGGCATGTTCGGGTCGAGTTTTGTCGGGTTCGGGCTGATCGCCGAGTGGCGCGCGGGCGTGATCGAACGGATGCGCGTCACGCCGGCCAGCCGCGCGTCGCTCCTGCTGGGGCGCGTGGCCCGCGACGTGCTCGTGCTACTGGTGCAGGGCACGATCCTCGTGGGCGCGGCGCTGCTGATGGGGCTTCGCGCGCCGTGGTGGGCGCTGGGGGTGGGTGTTGGCACCGTGGCGCTGCTGGGCGCCTGTTTCGCGTCGGTCAGCTATGCGGTAGCGCTCAAGCTCAAGTCCGAGGACGCCTTCGCGCCGCTGCTGAACGCCGTCATCCTGCCGATCGCTCTGCTCAGCGGGATTTTCCTACCGATGACGCTCGCGCCGCTGTGGCTCCAGCGCGTGAGCGACCTGAATCCGCTGAAGCACATCATCGACGGCGTCCGCGCGATGTTTCGGGGCGAGCTGGTATCGTCGGCTTCGCTCTGGGGGGTGGCGCTGACGCTGCTTCTGGTCGTGGTGGGGATTGCCGTAGGTACGCGGGTGTTCAAGCGGGAGAGTGCGTGAGAGGGGAGTTGACTGCTTGCACCGTGTGGATTCGGAGACTGTGATCCGGCCAGTGGGCTTGTAGCGCAAATGGGAGCTATTGCCATGCTTAAGATGAAATACGGCACGGTTGCAGAACCAGACCGTGTCCACAACGTTCGCAACCATTGTGCAACCATAATGGAACCGTATCTAAGTATGGCATCTTTGACGATCAAAAGCATCCCGGATACGCTGCTGGAGCAGCTTCGCCGGCTGGCGGAGCAGGAGCGGCGCAGTTTGAACCAGCAAGCGATCCTGCTGCTCGAACAGGCGTTAAGCGAGGGGAGGGCTTCGTTTCGGGAGCGGTACGAGGCCTTCGTTAGAAATCATGGCCCTTCACCCTTGGAAGATGCCGATTTTGATGGATTGCGCAGCCCGGACAGAGGCCGGCCCTCGCCATTTGGTGAAGAAACCGGAGACGGCCACTGATGCTCCGATTTCTGTTAGACAGCAACATCCTTTCTGAACCCATAAAGCCGCACCCGAATCCTAACGTCGTCGAGAAGCTGCATGTCCATCAGGGTGAGGTGGCGATGCCGATTGTGGTGTGGCACGAACTGGTTTATGGGGTCGAGCGGATGCCGGCGGGGCGAAAAAAGGAGTACCTTTTCGACTACCTCAACGAAGTCGTGTACCCCTCGATTCCGATTCTGCCGTACGACGAGGTAGCGGCGGTCTGGCATGCGCGGGAGCGGGCTCGTCTGGAAGCCACCGGCCGGCCGGCGCCATTTGTCGATGGCATGATCGCGGCCGTTGCGGTGGCGCATGAGCTTTTTGTGGTCACCCGAAATACTGCCGATTTTGCTGATTATGAAGGGATTGAAGTGACTAATTGGTTTGATTTGCAGTGATTCGCATCAGGTACAGCTGTGACGCACCTATCGAATGGAGATAGAACTCCTCAGCCTGGAGAATGCGGCCGTACTCCAAGCCATCCCGCCAAAGAGATCGTTTATGCATTTGATTCGTATGGAGCCTATTGGGAGCAGTGGGACTTGATTCGGTATCTGGGCACTCAAAAGACAGAAAATGGCAAGTGATTGGTCTCAAACGGAGGTCGAGGCAACCGTTGCTGACTACTTCGACATGCTCGATTGCGAAGTGCGCGGCCGGGAATTCAACAAGACGGCCCATCGGCGGCGACTTGCAAGTTTGTTGAATCAACGGACCGACGGGGCGATAGAGCGTAAGCACCAGAATATCAGCGCAATCCTGATTGAACTTGGGTTCGTCTATATCGCCGGTTACAAGCCGCTCGTGAATTATCAGCACTTGCTGTATGAGGCTGTAGAGCATCGATTAGGACGGAGCAAGTCTCTTACAGACTTCGTTCGGCAACAGATGTCGGAGCCGCTGGTATCGATCCCTACACTCGATGATATTTTGACTGCACTGGTGAAGGCCCCTACGTCAGATTCTGTGCGATCACCACATCGCTATAACAGGTCTTCTGTTAAGGAACCAGGTCGACTGCGTCACGGCTTCGACTATCTTGCTTTAGAGGCCAATAATCGTTCACTGGGTGCAGCAGGTGAGGAATTCGTTCTGCGATTCGAGGTGGCCAGGCTGCTTCACGCCCGCCACGATCGCCTTGCTGGCAAAGTCGAGCGTGTGTCGGCTACCCGCGGGGATGGTCTCGGTTACGACGTGCTATCGTTCGAGACCTCTGGGCGAGAACGTTTGATCGAAGTCAAAACGACAAATTATGGAGCATCGACTCCATTTTTCGTAACTCGAAATGAGCTAGCAGTTTCCCGCAAAGAAAGCGAGCGGTTCCAGCTTTACAGAGCCTATAACTTTCGCCAGCAGCCACGTCTATTCTGCAAAGCGGGTGCTATTGAGAAGGCATTTAGTATTGAACCGTCACAGTATGAGGCGCGAGTATCGTAGCGCGCATACTCAACCCAACGTACGTCGTACATAAAAAAGCCGTCGGCCCTTGAACTGGACCGACGGCTTTTTCTTTCGTAGCGGGGGCAGGATTCGAACCTGCGACCTCCGGGTTATGAGCCCGGTGAGCTACCAGCTGCTCCACCCCGCGATGTAGGACTGGTATGATAAGCCTTTATACGCCGGCTCCAAAAGGAGGAGCCGTGAATTTGAGGCTTATTTCGGGTGGCTTTTTTGTTAAGCCGTCCGGCGCCCGCCGGCGCGTCGTACTTTTGCGCCGTCTCTGAACCTGATCCGATTCCCCTCTATGGCCATCCTGCACCCGTTCCGGGCGCTCCGCCCTCATCCTGACTTCGCGGCCCGCGTCGCCTCGGTGCCGTACGACGTCATCAACACGGAAGAGGCCCGGCAGCTGTCCGACGGCAATCCGCACAGCTTTCTCCACGTCATCCGCCCGGAAATCGACCTTCCGGAGGGCACCGACGAACACGCCGACGCCGTCTACACCCGCGGCGCGGAGAACCTCCAGGCCTATGCCGCAGGCGATGCGGCCATCCAGGAAAACGAGCCGGCCGTCTATGTCTACCGCCTCATCATGAACGGCCGGTCGCAAACGGGCGTCTACGGATGCGTCTCGGTGGCCGACTACGACGACGATACGATCCTCAAACACGAAAAAACGAGGCCGGACAAGGAGGCGGACCGCACCCGGCACATCATCACCCAGCGCGCCCACGCGGAGCCGGTGATGCTCACGTTTCGGGACTCGCCGGCCGTCGCCGCCGGCATCGCGGCCGCTCAGGCGACGCCGCCGCTGTACGACTTCACGGCCCCCGACGGCGTCCGCCACACCATCTGGAAGGTGCCGAACGCCGACGCGATGGTCGAGGCGTTTGCACACATTCCCCACCTCTACGTCGCCGACGGTCACCACCGCTGCAAGGCGGCGAGTCTCGCGGCCGCGGCCGTGGAAGAAGCGGGGGACGGGACAACCGGCGAGCACTTTTATTTCCCGGCGGTGCTCTTCCCGATGGGGGAAATGGCCATCCTGCCGTATAATCGCATCGTCTACCGGCTGGGCATGACGCCGCCGGCGTTCCTCGAAAAGCTGTCCGCCGCCATGCCGCTTCGGCCGGCCCAGACCCCGACGCCGCGCCATGCCGGCGACGTCTGTATCTATCTGGCCGGCTCGTGGCACGAGGTGACGCTGCCCGCCACCCGGCGAGACACGGTCACCGACACGCTCGACGTAGCCCGCCTCAGCGAGCACATCCTCGAGCCGATCCTCGGCATCGGCGACCCGCGCACGGATCCCAACATCTACTTCGTCGGCGGCATCCGCGGTACGGCCGA
Organism: Rhodothermales bacterium; assembly: GCA_041391505.1. NCBI lineage: Bacteria > Pseudomonadati > Rhodothermota > Rhodothermia > Rhodothermales > Rhodothermales bacterium. The sequence goes on along the minus strand of JAWKNW010000016.1, from coordinate 64,425 downwards.
GCTCGAGCGGCTGGTCGATACCGGCAAGGCCGCCGTGGCGTTTTCGATGTACCCGACCAGCGTCGCCGAACTCCTCGCCGTGTCCGACGCCGGCCTGCTGATGCCGCCGAAATCTACCTGGTTCGAGCCGAAACTCCGCAGCGGTTTGCTGGTGCACCTTTTTTGACGAAACGTCATCCCGGACGTGATCCGTGATCCTGCATCCAGCATCCCATATCCCGCAACCAGCTCCCCATCCACCGCCATGACCATCCTTCTCGCCGACGCGCTTCCGGCATCCTGTATCGAGCGCCTGGAGAAATCAGGGCACACCGTGCTCAACGCGCCCGCGCTGAAGGGCGATGACCTGGTGACGGCGCTGGCGACCCAGCTGCCGACGGTGCTCGTGGTGCGGTCGACCAAGGTGCCGGCGGCGGCCATCGAGGCGGATCCGAACCTGGAGCTGGTGGTCCGCGCCGGGGCGGGGTACGACACCATCGACGTCAACGCCGCGTCGGAGCGCGGGGTGTTCGTGGCGAACTGCCCGGGGAAAAATGCGGACGCGGTGGCCGAACTGACGATCGGATTGATGCTGTCCCTCGATCGCCGGCTGCCCGACAACGTCAGCGACGCGCGCGCCGGCGCCTGGAATAAGGGCAAATACGGCAAGGCGCAGGGCCTGAAAGGGCGGACGCTCGGGCTGATCGGGATGGGTAACATCGGGCAGCGGGTGGCGGACATCGCGACGGCGATGGGGATGGAGGTGATCGCCTGGAGCCGCTCGCTGACGGATGCGACGGCAGAAGCCTGCGGCGTGCGGCGCTGCATGAGTCCGCTCGACGTGGCCGCCGCTGCGGACGTGGTGAGCCTCCACGTGGCCTCGACGCCCGAGACGCGGCACCTGGCGAACCGGGTGTTTTTCGAGACGATGAAGCCCGGGGCGTTTTTCATCAACACGACCCGCAGCGCGGTAGTGGATGAGGAGGCGCTCGTCTGGGCGCTCGACGCGCGCCCGATTTCGGCGGCGCTGGACGTGTTCGAGGGCGAGCCCGCCGGCAAAGACGGCGCGTTTTCGCATCCGCTGGCCAGCCATCCGAACGTGTACATCTCGCACCACATCGGGGCGTCGACCGAGCAGGCGCAGGATGCCATCGCCGAGGAGGCGGTCCGCATCATCGAATCGTACCATGTCGACGGCGTCGTGCCGAACTGCGTCAACCTGGCGGACCGCTCGCCGGCGACGCACCTGCTCACCGTCCGCCACCTCGACAAGGTCGGCGTGCTGGCGAACGTGCTGGACGAGGTGCGTAAAGCGGGATGGAACGTCCAGGAAATGGAAAACCTCATTTTTTCCGGCGCCAAGGCGGCATGCGCCCGGATTCGCTTCGACGGTTCCCCGAGCGAAGCCACCCTCGATAACATTCGCAAGCTGCCGGACATCCTGGCGGTGAGCGCCATTGCGCTGTAGCGACCGGCTTTGCCGGACGCTACCGTTCAATGTTCATGGTTCTAGGTTCTATGGATGCCTTTTGAACTGAGCATTGAACCTTGAACATTAAACCTTGAACCCCAACACCCATGACCAACCAGCGCGTCCATAATTTCTCCGCCGGCCCCGGCGTGTTACCTGAATCCGTGTTGCTCGAAGTGCGGGATGAGCTGCCCGTGTACCGGGGCATCGGCACGTCCATCATGGAGATCAGCCACCGGTCGTCCGACTATTCGGCGATTGAGGCGTCGGCGCGGGAGAGCCTGCGCCGGCTGCTCGGGCTGTCGGACGACTGGCACATCCTGTTTCTGCAGGGCGGGGCGTCGATGCAATTCTATCAGGTGCCGCTCAACTTCCTGCCGGCGGGCGGTAGCGCCGACTATGTGATCACGGGCGCCTGGGCCTCGAAGGCCTACAAGCAGGCGGCGTACGTCGGTTCGGCGCGCGAGGTGGCCAGCAGCAAGGATCGCAACTACGCCTACATCCCGGCGGCCTCCACCTGGAAGCGTGATCCGAATGCGGCGTATCTGCACTATACCTCGAACAATACCATTTACGGCACCCAGTTTCACGAAGAGCCGGCCTCCGACGTCCCGCTCGTATGCGACGCGTCGAGCGACTTCCTGAGCTGGCCGATGTCGGTCGAACGCTATGGCCTGATCTACGCCGGCGCGCAGAAAAACATCGGCCCGTCGGGCGTCACCGTCGTCCTCGTGCGCGACGCCTTTCTCCAGAAGCGTAACCCCAACCTGCCGGTAATGCTCGACTACGGCACCCACGCGGCCGACCTCTACAATACCCCGCCGGTCTTCGCCATCTACATCGTCGAGAAGGTGCTCCGCTGGCTGGAGGCGCAGGGCGGCATCGCGGGCATCGGCAAGCTCAACAAGGAAAAGGCGAGCAAGCTGTATGCGCGGATCGACGCCAACGATTTTTACCGCGGCACGGCGGATGTGAAGGACCGCTCCGAGATGAACGTCTGCTTCCGCCTGAAGGACGAAACGCTCGAGGCGAAATTCCTCGAGATGGCCAAGAAAGAAGGCATGCTCGGGCTTAAAGGCCACCGCTCGGTGGGCGGCATGCGCGCCTCGATCTACAACGCCTGCCCGCCGGCCTCCGTCGACGCCCTCATCGCGTTCATGGACCGGTTTGAGAAGGAGAACGGGTGAGCAGGTTCAAGGAGCTACGTTCAAGGTTCAGGGCGGCGTCAGGCTACCCTGAACCTTGAGCGTTTAACCTTAAACCATCTTCAAAAACTCTCCTCACCCCTTTTGTTTTTCTCGGTTGTATACTGGGCTCGTTCGTGTGTATGTACTGAACCCCACCTGTCATGGCATTTACGATTGGCGTTCCCGCGGAGTCTGCCGCCGATGAGCGACGTGTTGCGTTAGTGCCCGAGGTCGTCGGGCGACTGGCGAAAAAGGGCATGGAAATCATTGTCGAGGCCGGCGCGGGCGCCGGTGCGTACCACGACGACGGCGCGTACGCATCCGCCGGGGCGCGGATCGGCACCCGGCAGGAGGCCTTCGGGGCGGACATGGTGCTCAAGGTCCAGCCGCCTTCGGACGACGAGATCGCGCTGCTGCGTGAGGGAGCCATCTACATCGGCTTCCTGAATCCCCTCGATACCCCGCAGGTCTCGAAGACGCTCGCGGCCCGCAAGGTGACCGCGCTCAGCACCGAGATGGTGCCGCGCATCTCCCGCGCGCAAAAGATGGACGCGCTGTCGGCCATGAGTTCGGTCGCCGGCTATAAAGCCGTCCTGAAAGCCGCCGAAGCGCTTCCCAAGTTTTTCCCGCTCCTCACGACCGCCGCGGGCACCGTCAAGCCGGCCAACGTGCTGATTCTGGGCGCCGGCGTCGCCGGCCTCCAGGCCATCGCCACGGCGCGCCGACTGGGCGCGAAGGTGTGGGGCTACGACATCCGCGACGCTGTGCGCGAGGAGATCGAGAGCCTCGGGGCCACGTTCGTGCAGCTCGAACTGGAAACGACCGGTTCGCAGGACGCCGGCGGCTACGCCAAGGCGCTCGCCGAGGAAAAGGCGCGGCGGCAGACGGAGTTGCTGGTGCCGCACATCGGCTCGTCGGACGTGGTCGTCACGACGGCGCTCATCCCGGGCCGGCGTGCGCCGACGCTTATCACGGAGGCCGCGGTCCAGGCCATGCATCCGGGTTCGGTGATCATGGATCTCGCCGCGCCGAACGGCGGCAACTGCGAACTCACCGAGCCGGGAAAGACCGTCGTCAAACACGGTGTCACCATCATGGGCCCCACCAACCTCCCCGCCGAAATGCCCGTGCACGCCAGCCAGATGTACGCCCGCGTGCTGATGGCGATGATCCTCGATTTCTACAAGGACGACGCGTTCCAGCTGGATTTCGAAGACGATATCATCAAAGGCGCCTGCGTCACGCATGCCGGCGAGGTGGTGAACGAACGCGTCAAGAACCTGCTCGCCGCCTGATCGTGCGGCCCCTGTAATCGCTAATGTCGAATCGCTATGCTTGAGAATCTGATCATCTTCGTGCTGGCCTCGTTTATCGGGTTTGAGGTGATAAGCAAGGTGCCGCAGACGCTGCACACCCCCCTGATGTCCGGCACCAACGCCATCAGCGGGATCACGATCGTCGGCGCCCTCGTGGCGGCCGGCATGGTAGGAGGCGTCGCCGCCAAATGGCTGGGCTTCGCTGCGCTCATCGTGGCCACGGTAAACGTGGTCGGCGGCTTCCTGGTCACCGACCGCATGCTCCAGATGTTCAAGAAGAAGGGGAAAGAGTGAGCGGTTTAAGGTTGCCAGGTTCGAGGTTTAAGGCGATCTGCATCCTTAAACCTTGAACGTTGAACCTTAAATCCCGGCCTGCGCATCCCACTGTATTCACCTGTATTTGTAGTCCCGCCATGGTTGCAACGCTGATCGACCTTGCCTATTTGCTCGCCGCCTCGCTGTTTATTGTCGGCATGAAGCGGCTGCAGTCTCCTTCGACGGCGCGACAGGGGAACCGTCTTTCCTCGATCGCCATGTTGATCGCCGTGCTGGCAACGCTGTTCGTGGCGAGAATCCTTACGCCCTCCGAGATGCTGCTCGGCCTCGTAATCGGCTCCGGCATCGGCGTGGTGCTGGCGCGCCGGGTGGAGATGACCTCGATGCCGGAGATGGTCGGCGCCCTCAACGGGTTTGGCGGGGCGTCGTCGGCGCTGGTCGCCGGTGCGGAATTGATGCGCTATATCGCCTGGGCGTCCGAGCCGGCCTCGGTGGCCGCACCCTCCGAACCCTTCACGGCCTCCATCGGCGTCACGATCTTCCTGAGCATCCTCATCGGCGTCGTAACCTTCTCGGGCAGCTTCGTGGCGGTGGGCAAGCTGAGCGGCAAGGTGAGCGGCAATCCGATCTCCTTCCCGGGGATGCGTATCCTGACGCTCCTGCTCGCAATCGCAGTCGTGGCCGGCCACGTGATGGTCGCGATCAAAGCCGGTGTGTTTCCCAACGACTCCCAGCAGATCATGTGGGCGGCGCTCGCACTCTGCGTCGTGGCGTTTTTCCTGGGGATCCTGCTCGTCATCCCGATCGGCGGCGCCGACATGCCCGTCGTGATCGCGCTGCTCAACTCGTATTCGGGTCTGGCCGCTTCGGCGACGGGTTTCGTGCTGGACAACACGGCCCTCATCGTCAGCGGCGCCCTGGTCGGGGCCTCGGGGCTGATCCTCACCAAGATCATGTGCGATGCGATGAACCGCTCGCTCTTCAACGTGCTGCTCGGCGGCTTCGGCGGCGACAGCGCCGGCGACGACGGCGCCACCAAGACGAGTTTCGAGGGCAAATCGGTCAGATCGACCTCGCCGGAGGACGTCGCCATCATGCTCAGCTATGCCGAGAATGTCGTCATCGTGCCGGGCTACGGGATGGCGGTCGCGCAGGCGCAGCACCAGGTACGCGAACTGGCCGACCTGCTCCAGGCCAAGGGCGTGACGGTGAAGTATGCGATCCATCCGGTCGCCGGCCGCATGCCGGGCCACATGAACGTCCTCCTCGCCGAGGCCAACGTGCCGTACGACCAGTTGTATGAGATGGATGACATCAACGGCGAATTCGACAACACGGACGTGTCGCTGATCATCGGGGCCAACGACGTGGTCAATCCCGCCGCGCGCCACGACAAATCCAGCCCGATCTACGGCATGCCGATTCTCAACGTCGACAAGTCGCGCAACGTCGTCATCCTCAAGCGCAGCATGCGTCCGGGGTACTCCGGCGTCGAAAACGAGCTTTTCTTCTACGACAACGCGCAGCTCCTCTTTGGCGATGCCAAGGACTCCATCGTGAAGCTCACCAACGAGGTGAAGGCGCTCGACTGACCGCGCGGCACGCGCGCCCACACGGGCCCGGTCGAAAGGAGGGGTGCCCATGATCCGCATCAAGATCTGCTGCATCCAGGACCTCGACGAGGCGCGGATGGCGCTCGATGCCGGCGCGCACGCCCTTGGCCTGGTTTCGGCGATGCCCAGTGGACCGGGTGTGATTTCCGATGCCCGGATCGCGGCCATCGCGGCGGCAATCGAGCCGCCGGCCGAGACCTTCCTGCTCACGAGCCGCCAGGATCCGGCAGCGATCGCCGCGCAACTGGATGCCTGCCGGCCGACGACCGTTCAACTGTGCGACGCCATCCCGCGTAAAGGCTATGCCCGCCTCCGCGACGCCGCTCCGGCCGTCCGCATCGTGCAGGTCGTCCATGTCGTCGACGAGGCTTCGATCACCGAGGCCGTCGCCGCATCGGCGCATGTCGACGCGTTGTTGCTCGATTCGGGCAACCCGGGGCTGGCGACGAAGGAACTGGGCGGGACGGGGCGGACGCACAACTGGGCGTGGAGCCGCCGGATTGTCGAGGCGGTTTCGGTGCCGGTGTATCTCGCCGGCGGATTGCGAGCCGAAAACGTGGCGGAAGCGGTAAGGACGGTTCGGCCGTACGGCCTCGATGTCTGCAGCGGCGTGCGCACGGCGGGCCGGCTCGATGCCGGCAAGCTCGCGCGCTTTATCGAGGCCGCTCGGCGCGCGTGAGCAACGGGCCCGGACGGGCCTGGCATTTCAGAAACGGTAGCGCGCTTGCGGAGACCGAGCGGTTCCTGCGGCCGCCGGCGCTACAGGATGGGTTCCTTTTCGCGCTCCAGGGGTTTCGACGGTTCCGTTTCCACCGGACGGGTCGTCCGCGCGATCAGGCGGGGCAGGATGTAGCTCAGGCCCAGGAACGAGATGCCGAAGCCGAGGAAGAGCATCACGCGCACGAGCGGATCGACGGCGTCGAGGTCGAACAGAAACAGCTTGCAAATCGTGAGCGCCAGCGTGCCGATCGCGACGCGGCGCAGGATGGCGGAGCCGTTCTTCCGGGCGATGAGCAGCAGGATGACCGCATACGCGCCCCAGGCGGCGGTGACGAGCGCCTCGCCCCCGATGAGCGAACCGACCTCGCGGAAGACCCACCCCAGGAACAGGAAATGGGCCAGGAAGAGGTAGATCATGTACATCCACGAGCGGCGGAGCACCTGCGCCATGCTGGCGCAGAGGAGAATGACGACGAACTCGCAGATGGCCGGCAGGTTGGTGACCGGCGTGCCCTCCGAGGGCACATTGATGAGCCGCATGGTGAGCCAGGAGAGCACCACCAGAAACAGCGCATGCGAGTTGAACGACATGATCCGGTCTTTCATGATCCGGGCTACATGCCGCATCACGCCGGCCGCCGCCGCGAGGGCGACCAGCAGCGCGAATTCCTTGAATAGCAGGACGAGACCGATGATCAGGAGCACCGATGCGGCGAAGCCCTGCATCTGGGCGAGATGATTCAGATCGCGCCCGCGGATGTAGAGATAGAGGAATCCGTAGATGGCCGCGGCTTCGAGCGCGATCCAGCCCCACAGGGTGTCCGACAGGTCCCAGATGAGCATGCCGAGCACGAACGTCAACAACGGCGTCGCGACGGAGAGCGGCAGGGCGGGGTGATTGAAGAAGTAGCCCACGGCGCGCACGGGCGGCGGCGCGGCGAATTTTTCGGGGTGGCGCGCCCGGAGCACGCCGCGAACGACCGGCATCGCCCAGAACAGCATCCAGCAAACCCCTACGCCGGCCAGCAGCGTCCAGCGATCGGCCGCCACGGACTCGAAGTACAATCCGACGTTGAGGTAACACACCAGCACGACGAACCAGCCCCCGATGGCGGAAAGGAATAGCAGGCTGCGCCATCCCGTGAACCAGTAGATCACGCCGGCGCCCGTCAGGATGAGCGACGTGTAGCTGATGATGCCGAGCAGGTTGTCGCCCTGCGAGTGCATGATGAACGGCGTCACGAGCCCCCCGAACACGGCCAGAATCGCGACTACCGGGTCGTTGCGTTTCACCGAGAGCAGAAAGGCCCCCACGGATACCGCGAACATGCCGAAATACGCCACCGGGTAGGGCACCAGATAATAGAGCTGGTAGGCCCCGAATGCCGTGAGATAGATGGATCCGACGCCGACGCAGAGCAGGACCTGCGCCAGCCGCGTGCGTTTGCGGTGCAGCTGCAGCCCCGTAACCATCAGGACCGCACCCAGCAAAAGCCCGGAGATGATGCGGAGAAACGGCGAGAACCAGTCCTGCTCGAGAAAATACTTGACCCCGAACGCGATGCCAAAGAGGACGAAGGCGAGCCCGACGCGGTTCAGCCAGGCCTCGCCGTCGAGGGCATACATGGGGCGCACGCGGCGCGGGCGTTCGGTGGGAGCGCCTTCTGCGGCAGGCGCCGCGGGCTTGAGGTCGGCGAGCAGCCGGTTACCGTTGTTGGCCCTGGCCTCGGCAGGATCCGTCGTCTGAAGCGCCGGCCGGCGCTGCGTCGCGGCGTTGGCGGCATGGAGGCGTTCCTGCAGTCGCGAAACCGTGTACTCCAGATTGGCAACCGTCCTCTCGAGTTGCTCGATGCGATCTTCGTATGACTGTTCCTGCTTCGATGTCATTGGAATCATGCACGCAACATGGGGCATACCGTCTTTGGCGCGAATCGGACCGAGAGGCGGTGCGCCGCGTCCCGGATCATTGGGCCGCTTTGCCGGGGAGCATGGAGCTATAGATGTGATCGATATCGTCCGTCAACATAGCCGGCCGCAAGACGTTCCATACGGCCGATCAATACGCCGACCTCCGTGCAAATCACACGCCGCAAGCGTTCGGGGGGAGATGTCTGAAATACGGGATCGCGACCCGGCCGGGTCGCGAGAGCGTCCGCGCGTTCAATGTATCGACAAACGGGCTCGAAATCCAGTACTCGGGGCATTCAGGAAGACCTGCGTGAAAAGGACGCCAAACCCGCCAGGCCGTCGGCGTTTTTAGACGGACGCCGCCCGCGATCTCAAAATGGGCTCCAGATACTGCCACACGGTCTCGGCCACGATACGATGCCCCTCGGGCGTGGGGTGGATGCCATCGGACTGGTTGAGGCTCGGGATGCCGCCGACGCCTTCCAGCAGAAACGGGACGAGGGCGACATTCCGCTCCTGTGCGATCTGCGGGAAAAGCTCCAGAAACTGGCGGGTAAACTGCTGACCGAGGTTCGGAGGCATCTGCATGCCGGCGAGCAGGACGTCGGCATCGGGATACCGTTCGCGGGTGCGGTCGATGATGGCTTCGAGGTTCGACCGGGTGGCGTCCGGCAGGGTGCCGCGCAGGCCGTCGTTGCCGCCGAGTTCGAGGATCAGCACGTCGACCCGCTGCCGGAGGATCCAGTCGATACGGCCCAGCCCGCCGGCGGTGGTTTCGCCCGACACGCCGGCGTTGACGACGGAGAAGGGGAGCCCCGCCGAGTCGATCTTCTCCTGGAGGCGGGCCGGGAAGGCTTCTTCGGGTTCGACGCCGTAACCGGCCGCGATGCTGTTGCCCAGCACGAGGATGGTTTGCTTCGCGATGCGCGGTGCGGTCGGGGCGTCCGCGACGGGTTGCGCATCGATCGGCGCCCCCTGTTCGGACCCCCCGCAGGCGGCCAAAACGAAGGCGAGAGCGATCAAAAGACGGCGGTGACTTTTTTTCATCGGTTGGGATCTCATACTGGGCTGGCGCTTTCTCTACCCCTGTCCAATCGCCCATGTTTCACCTGGAGTGCTATGGAAGGGACTACCGTCCTCTCGTTGACCGATATTTCCAAGACGTATCAGAGCGGCGGACGGCCGTTGACAGTCCTCAAGGACATCTCCTTCACGCTGCACGAAGGCGATACGTGCGCCATCGTGGGGCCGTCCGGATCGGGAAAGACGACCTTGCTCGGGCTGTGCGCCGGCCTCGACGCGCCGACGTCGGGGGCGATCTCGCTGTGCGGGGTCGAGATCGGCCGGCTCAGCGAAGACGAGCGCGCCACCGTGCGCAACGAGCAGGTCGGATTCATCTTCCAGTCGTTTCAGCTCATCCCGACCCTCTCGGCGCTCGAAAACGTGATGGTGCCGGCCGAACTGCGCGGCGACCGCTCGGCCGCCGGCCGGGCCCGCGAGCTGCTCGAACAGGTCGGCCTCGGCGACCGGATGCATCACTACCCGAAACAGCTCTCCGGCGGCGAGCAGCAGCGCGTCGGCATCGCGAGGGCGTTCATCAACCAACCGCGCATCCTTTTCGCCGACGAGCCGACGGGCAATCTCGACGCCGATACCGGCGCCATCATCGAGTCGCTGCTGTTCGAACTGAATGCGCGCGCCGGCACCACGCTCGTGCTGGTGACGCACGACATCGACCTCGCCGGCCGCACGGAACGCATCATCCGCCTGCGCGGCGGCGCGATCCTCTCCGACACCCTGACCGGCGAGCCGCAGCGGGCGTAGGGACCGGGTACGTGGTTCAGGGAGGCCGTTCCTCCCGGTTTCCGTTTTCATTTTTGGCATTCTTCGCTCGATCGCATGGTTTCCTGGATCTTTACGATGGCCTTGCGGGACAGCCGGGGCAGCCGGCGCCGGCTCCTGCTCTTTGTCTCGTCGATGGTGCTGGGTGTGGCGGCGCTCGTCGCGATTCGCTCGTTCGGGGATAACCTCGAGCAGGCGGTCGACAACGAGGCGCTCGGGCTCTTCGGGGCGGATATGAGCCTCGAACGCGGCGGCCCGTTCAGCGAGGCGACCGAAGCGCTGATCGATTCACTCGGCGGCCGGCAGGCGCGTCGCATCTCGTTCGCGTCGATGGCGTTTTTCCCGAAAGCCCAGGCGGCCCGTCTGGCGACCGTGCGCGCGATCGACGACGGCTATCCGTTTTACGGGGCCATCGAGACGGATCCGCCGGCGGCGGCCGGCCAGTACCAGCGGGCCGGCGGCGCCCTGCTGGACGGGGCCTTGCTCGAACAGTACGGCGTGGGCGTGGGGGATACGGTCGAGGTGGGCAACGTCGCCTATCCGATCCTGGGCGAAATCATCAAGACGCCCCGCGAGTCCGCCGCGTTCGCCCTCTTCAGCCCGCGCGTGTTCGTGCCGCTGGCCGGCCTCGATACGCTGCTGCTCCAGCGCGGCAGCCGGGCCGAATACGAGGTGTACTTCCGTTTCGAGGACGACGCGGATGTCGAGCAGACGGTCGAGGCCATCAAGCCGCATCTCGACGAGGAGCGGGTCGGGGTGGATACCGTGGCCGAGGTGAAGGATGACTGGAACGAGGGGCTCAGCAACCTTTACCGGTTCCTCGGCCTCGTGGGGCTCGTCGCCCTGCTGCTGGGCGGGGTCGGCGTGGCGAGCACGGTCCATGTGTACATCAAGCAGCGCATCGAGACGGTGGCCGTGTTGCGCTGCCTCGGGGCGCGGTCTACGCCGACGTTTCTGATCTTTCTGGTGCAGGCCGGCGTGATGGGGGCGCTCGCCGCCTCGATCGGGTGCGCGATCGGCGTGGGGATCCAGTACCTCGTGCCGACGCTGCTGGCGGAGGTGCTGCCGGTGACGGTGGCGGTGTCGCTGTCCTGGCCGGCGATCGCGCTGGGCTTTGGTGTGGGGCTCGGCGTGGCGGTGCTTTTTTCGCTGCTGCCCCTGCTGTCGGTGCGCGACGTGTCGCCGCTGCTGACGCTGCGGCGATCGTACGAGGCGGAGCCGTCGACCGGGGGCGTGCGGATGCGCTGGTTTTTGTATGCCGTTATTGCAATTGCCGTGGCAGGTCTGTCGATCCTGCAGGCGCCGGAGTGGGAGGTCGGCCTGGGCTATGCGGCCGCCATCGCCGTCGTGTTCGGCCTGCTGGCCGGCGTGGCCAGGCTCATCATCCACTTCGCGCCGCGCCTGATGCCTTCGGGCTGGACGTATCCGTGGCGCCAGGGGCTGTCGAACCTCTATCGGCCGAACAACCAGACGCTGATGCTCATGCTCGCGCTGGGGCTCGGGACGTTCCTGATCCTGACGCTCTACCTGGCGCAGCAGACTCTGATGGCCCAGATCCAGGTGGCCGGCGGGGAGGGGCGCCCCAATACGGTACTGTTCGACATTCAGAAAGAGCAGCTCGCCGGCGTGGGCGAGATCGTGCGGGGGCAGGGGCTCGAAATCATCGAGGAAGTGCCGATCGTGACGATGCGGCTGTCGCGCCTGAAGGGGGACGATGTCGACGCGATCCGGCGGGACTCGACGCGTCGCGGCGGATCGTGGGCGCTGCGCCGCGAGTACCGTTCCTCCTATCGCGGCCAGTTGAGCGACGCGGAGACGTTGATCGAAGGGGATTTCGTGGGCCGCGTCGGCCCCGAGGTGAGCATCGTGCCGATCTCGGTGGAGCGCGATCTCGCGCAGGAGTTGAACGTGACGATCGGCGATACGCTGGTGTGGGATGTCCAGGGGCTCCCGATCACCACGTATGTGTCGAGCCTGCGCACGGTCGACTGGCAACGGTTTCAGACCAACTTCTTTGTCCTCTTCCCCGAGGGCGTGCTGGAAGAGGCCCCGCAGTTTTACGTGACCCTGACGCGAACCGCCGGCGACGCGCAGTCCGGCGCACTGCAGTCGGCGCTGTTCGGTCGGTATCCGAACGTGTCGTCGATCGACCTCACGCTCGTCATGAACATCTTCGACACGATCTACGAACGGATCGCCTTTGTCTTGCGGTTCATGGCACTCTTCAGCCTGTTCACGGGCCTGATCGTGCTCATCGCCGCCGTGACGGTGAGTCGTTTTCAACGAATCGAGGAGAGCGTGCTGCTCAAGACGCTGGGGGCATCCCGCCGGCAACTGATCCGCATCATGCTGATCGAGTACCTGTTTCTCGGCTTTTTTGCGACGGCGACCGGCATGCTGCTCGCCCTCGCCGGCAGTGGGGCGCTGGCGGTATTCGTTTTCGACACTCCCTTTGTGCCGGCGCTCGGCCCGATCGTGCTCGTCGTCCTGCTTATTACGGGGCTTACGCTGGTCATCGGGCTGCTCAACAGCCGGGGGATCTATGCGCGGCCGCCGCTCGAGGTCCTTCGCGCCGAGCGATAAAGCTGGGAGCCTGCCACCATGGAAGAAGAAGTGTTCTTCACGTGCCCCAGTTGCTGGGAGGAAGTCTCGGTGCTGGTCGACCTGTCGGTGGAGGGGCAAACGTACGTGGAGGACTGCGAAGTGTGCTGCCGGCCGCTCCAGATCACCTACCGGGTAGAGGAGGAGGCCATTGCGACCTTCGAGGTCGAGCTGGCCTACTGAGGCGATGCGGGATCAAACCCGGCCCATCGCTCGTAAGGCAGTCGACCCAATCAGCTCTTTAAACGCTCTGTTTTTTAACTACTTATCGATGTGCGCGGACCGGTTCGCCGCATCGACAGCGTTGGTCCATGGTTTTCTCCCCGCCGGAACGTGTGCGTGGTCCGTTGATTTCCCGACTCGAAGCGATCGAAAGCCGCATCGTCCGGGCGTGCGAACGCGCCGGCCGGCCGCGGTCTGCGGTGACGCTCGTGGCGGTATCCAAAACCTATCCGGCCTCGGCGATACGGGAAGCGATGGCAGCCGGCGTGCGGCATTTCGGGGAGAACCGCGTCCAGGAGCTGAAGCAAAAAGTTGAGGAAATACCCGGGGGCCTGGCGGGCGGAGAGGCAGTATGGCACATGATTGGACACATACAGCGCAATAAGGTGCGAGACGTGGTCGCGTGCGCCGATGCGGTGCACAGTGTCGACAGCCTCCGTCTCGCTGAAGAGCTGAACGACAGGGCCCTGGCGGCGGGCCGGCATATCCCGTGTTTCGTGCAGGTAAACGTGTCCGGCGAGGCCTCGAAATTCGGGCTCGACCCGGAGGCGCTGGACCCGCTTCTGGCCGGGCTGGCGCCGCTGGATGGACTGCAGGTGCAGGGTTTCATGACGCTGGCGTCGCCGGCGGCGAATCCCGAATCCGTTCGCCCGGAGTTCCGTATGTTACGAGAGTTCTACGAACAGGCGCGAACGCGGTACGCGCATCTGGCCGGCATGCACGCCCTCTCCATGGGCATGAGCGGCGACTTCGAGGTCGCCATCGAGGAGGGCGCCACGCATGTCCGGATCGGCAGCGCACTTTTTGGGAGCAGATCCTGATCGGGGACCTGATTCCGCTACATTTCGTTGAAACGTACAAATTTGTATCTTCCGGAAGATCGGGGCGACGTTCGCGCAGAAGCCCGTTACCCCCTGAATCCGAAAAATTGGGCAGCAACATGAAATTGACCCCGCTCGATATCAAGAAACAGGAGTTCACCCGGACGTTCCGCGGGATCGATCCGCAGGAGGTGCAGGGTTTTCTCGATATGGTGGCCGATCAGTGGGGCGGGCTGCTCGACGAGAATCGCCGGCTTGAGCAGAATATCCGGGACATGGAGGCCAAGCTGATCCACTACCGGAAGATCGAGGAGGCGCTCCAGGAAGCGCTCGAGACCGCGCGCGACAATTCGCACAAGACCATCGAGAACGCGCAGCGCGAAGCGCAGATCATCCTGAAAGAGGCCCGCGCCGAGGCCGAGGAAATCCGGGGCAAGGCGTTCAGCGACCACAAGCGGCTCAAGACCGACGTCACGAAAATTGCCGGCCGGCGGGACGAGATCATGGCCCGATTGAGGGCCTTCTTGATGTCCGAGCTGGAAATTCTTGCCCGGTTCGAGGGGCAGGATCCGATCGGCTTCATCCGCCTGTCCGCCCCCGAGAAGCGCAAGCTGGAGCGTCCGAACGTCGCGCTCGACGAGTACGACGACCCGGGCGACCTGCACGACGAGGACGAATCGTCTTTTCCGCTTGGTGATGGGCGCGCGCACCAGGCCCCTCCCGCCGCGCCGCCTCAGCCGGCACGCCCGGCTCCTGCGCCTGTTTCTGTAGCGCCTCCTCCACCGCCTCCGCCGCCCAGCATGGCGCCGCAACCGGCGAAAGACGAGGACGAAGTCCCCGGCGAGCTGGGCGGACTCAGCTCCGACGAACTCGACTTCATCAAGGCGACCGTCACCACGGCCGCGCACAACGTCGAGGCCGAAGCCTTCTTCAAGCCGGCGGAGCCGCTCGAAGAGGAGCCGTGGATGAGCGGGCAGGACGACCCGTTCCAGGAGCAAGACGACGAGGAAGAGGTGCTGCGGCTGGAGCCCAAAGATTTTCGAACCGCTCCGTCGCCCTTCGACGAGCAGCCGGCGACGCCGGCGCGCGAAGGCGGCAACTGGGTGCGCAACCCGATCATCTCGCACGCGCCTCCCGGCGACGAACACGGCGACTCGATCCCCGACACGTTCGAGAAACCCCTCTTCGGGGGCAGTGACGATCACGACGATCTGACCGCCACGCCCGAGGAGATCGAAAAAATCCGACGTATTCTGAACGACCTGGATTGACGGGTCACGCTGCCGGCGATCGGTGGAGGAACGCACCCTGTACGACATGGAGCGCTATCGCGCGAACGTAGAAGAAGCCGCTCGCGCGATCCGCGAATCCTCGGGTATCGAGCCGCGCGTCGCCATCATTCTGGGCACGGGGCTCGGCGGGCTGGTCTCCGACATCGACATCGAACGGACGATCGCGTACACCGACCTCCCGCATTTCCCCCTGTCTACCGTAGAGACCCACGCCGGAAAATTGCACCTGGGGCGTCTGGAAGGCGTCCAGGTGATGGTGTTCCAGGGGCGATTTCATCTCTACGAAGGGTATTCGCCGCAGGACGTCACCTTCCCGGTGCGCGTCGCCGGCGCGCTCGGCGTCGAGGCGCTGCTGATATCCAACGCGGCCGGCGGGATGAACCCGAACATGCGCCGCGGCGACCTGATGCTGGTCACGGACCACATCAACCTCCAGGGCGTCAACCCGCTCTGCGGGCCCAATGCCGACGGGTGGGGCCCCCGTTTTCCGGACATGAGCGAGCCGTACGATGTCGCGCTGCGCGAGACGGCTGAGCAGGCGGCGCTGGACGCCGGCATCAAACTGCATCAGGGCGTCTATGTCGCCGTCACCGGCCCCAACCTCGAGACGCGCGCCGAATACCGGTTTCTCCGAAACATCGGCGCCGACGTCGTCGGCATGAGCACCGTTCCGGAGGTGATCGTGGCGCGCCACATGGGGATCCGCGTCATGGCCATCTCGGTTATTACCGACGAGTGCTTCCCCGACGCCCTCCAGCCCATTTCAATCCCCGAGATCCTGGCCGCCGCCGCCACGGCGGAGCCGTCCCTCACGGCGCTGGTCAGGCAAGTACTCGTCCGTCTCTGAGCGGACGCCCGTCGTGGCCAGTCGTATTTTTTCGGTTCGAGGTACACCATGCCCGAAGACGACCTGTGGGACGAGCACGCCTGGGAGTCGTTTCTGCGTAAGGACGACGAGCGGCTCAGTCGGTACATGAATCACCTGATCGGTTTTCTCGGTCTGCATCCGATGCCCGAGGCCGGCGATCGCATGGCCATGGCGCGTTGGGAGGCCCGCCTGCGCGCCTATCTCCGCCAGCGAGGGTGGTACCCCGACGACGCCGAGCGGGCCCTGGAAGAAGAGGAGGAAGAGGGCGCCGCGGATGCGGGCCAGACGCCGGGGGCTCCGCTGGAGACGCCCTGGGATGCCCTGTTCGAGGTGGATGAGGATCCGGAGATGGAGGCCTCGACGATCGAAGGCCTGAACGCGTTGCCTGTTTACCGGATGGCCTTCGAGCTGGCGAACATCCTGCTCGCCTGGTCCGATGAGATCCCGGGCGACCAGAAGGACTCGGCGCTCGTCCAGTTTTGCACCAATACCCTCCAGATCCCGGCCAATATCGCGCGGGGTCACGGGCTGGGCTACGACCGCGACACCCTTGGCGGCAATATCGCGTGTGTGAAACGGGCGCTGCAGTGCGCGAACGCCGCGCTGAGTCTGTTTCCCGAGCTCAAATCCATGCCCTACATGGACGCCGCCGGCTACCGCGATATCTACGAACGCCTCTTCGAAACGCGCAACGAGGTCGGGCTCTACGTACAGGAGCTTCGCCGGCGTTTCGATCTCGGCATCGAATAGCCGACCTTCCGGCTCATCTCACCAGCAGAAAGCGGCCCGTCTTTACCGACACGCCCGTAGCGGTCTCGGCTTCGATGCGATACACGTAGAGGCCGGCGGGCCATCCGGCGCTTGCGATCGGCTCCTCGTACCCGAAGCCGGCGATTTCGCTGCGTTCCACGGCATAGCGCTGGCGTCCGAGGGCGTCATAGACGGCGAGGCGTACCCGCGCATCGGTGGCGAGATCGAAGCGGATGGCGGTGTGATCGCTGAACGGGTTGGGATAATTGCCGGCGACGCGCAGGGGTGCATCGGGCAATACGTCGGCAGGCGGCTCCAGCGCGATGCGGATCGACTGCACGTACGGATCGTCCAGGGTCAGCCGTTCGCCCTCCGCCAGCGAGTGCGTGGCGACGAGCTGCCCGGCCACCAGCTCCTCGACCCGGTACCGGGCGGCGGGCCGGCCGGCGGCCGCTTCGAACGACAGGGTGAAGGGCAGCGCGGTCGACTGGAGGCGGACGAGCGCCGCCGTGTTTTCGGTCAGGCGCGTATCGTCGCCCAGGCGGACGTCGAACGACCGGCCGTTTGCGCGCGGCGGGAGCCGGTAGGAAGCCGCGGCATCCTCAACGGTCAGGGCCCCGCCGAAATGCAGGATTTGCCGTTTGCCGGTGTCGTCCGTGACGAGGAGGCGATGAAAGGCGTCGAGCGAGCCGGCCGCCGCGGGCGCTTCGTCCGGCAGCTGTTTGGCCGTGCCGCAGTCCAGGGTGAGCACCGCGTTTTCGTTGGCAAACACCCAGTACCCGATGCCCTGGCTGACGCGTCCCCGGGGAAAGCTGGTCGAGTAGGCTGGCACATACGCATCGGCCCATGTGTACAGCGCGCTGGTCGGGATGGCGGCGATCGGGTCGGTGCTGATGCCGCGCAAGACGACGTCGGTGCAGGAGGGGCCGGCGATCATGTTCCAGCCGGCCTTAAGGGCGATCTGCAGCGCGTTGATCGGCTCGCCGGTGATCGTCTGGACCTGCGATGGGCCCGAGGTCTCATCCAGATGCACCCAGTAGCCGGCTCCGATGGCCAGGTTGGCTTCCTCCGCGTAGTCGCCGGCGTCGCTCCAGGTGATGGGCGCCATGTCCTGCGAGATGGAGATGTCGTTAAACACCGCCTCGTAGTCGGTGTCCGACGGCGAGAGCGGCAGGCCGACCATGTTCCAGCCCGGGTTGAGCACCACGTCGGCGGCGGATACGTTGGTCGAGCCGTTGTCGTACCGCTCGATGGAGTCGAGTTCGGGCGCGCCGCCTTGCTGCGCCGAGCCGGCGGCGATGTAGACGGCATCGTTGAGGAGGGCGGCCTGCGTGCCATGCCGGCCCACGTTGAGCGGCGCGAGGGTGCGCCAGGTCTGGGCAATGGGGTCGAAGGCTTCCGTGGTGCTGAAGGCGAGGGTCTGTTTGGACGATTCCCCGCCCATGACGAGGATTTCACCGTGGTACATCACCGACGTCGTGCCGCCGCGCAGCGTCGGGAGGTTGTGGGATGCGGAGAGGGTGGACCAGGTGCCGGTCGTGAAGTTGTAGATGTCGATCTCGCCGATGTTGGCGGAGGTATAGGCCGGGTTGCTCGTGTCGCGTCCGCCGATGAGGTAGAGTTTGTTGTTGAAGACGACGGCGTGGAAGTGATCGCGTTTGCGCGGGGCGTCGGGGAGCACCTTCCACTGGCCGGTCACCGGGTCGTATTCGTCGAACCAGGTATACCCCGTCGCCGGCGCCCCGTGGCCGCCCTGGATGCCTCCGACGAGGTAGATCTTGTCGTTGTAGAGCACGGCGCCGGCCGAGCCCCGCTGGCGATCCACCGGCACGGCATGGCTCTGATTCCAGGTGTTATTCGCCGTGTTGTAATAGTAGACGTGGTCGACGCCGAATTCGGCGTCGCAGCAGGCCCCGGTATAGGCCCCGATCACGTAGATCAGGTCGCCGATGACGATGGCCTGGAAGTGGTGCATCTGGAACGGCGGCGGGGCGCCGTCCGACCAGGTGGAGGTCTGGGTGTCGAAGATCTGCACCTTCTTCACGCCGCGGCCGCCGATGAGGTACAGCTTGCCGTTGACGGCGGCGAAGGCGTTTTCATGCCGCGCGATGGGCGTGTTCGTGGTGTTGAGGTTGGTCCAGACGCCGGCGGCATCCTGAGCAAAGGCCCCGTTTCGCGTTCGCAGCGGTAGAAATAGCACTACCAGCGTCATCAGGAGGATGAACGTCGGGCGGATAGCTCGTTGCGGCATGGAAAGCAATTCGCTTCGATGAGAAGGTCAGTATGTAGGGGGTTTTCCCGGGCTCCAGAGGAGGCTATGGAGCATAGAGGTGTCGTCCTATCTGTCGTACCAGACGCCCTGCTCGCAGAAAGCGCGCCGGCACTTCAACCAGAAAGCCCGTATCCGGCTGAAAACCCGTAGTCTTCGAACATAAGGCGTTGAACCACGTATCACTGCGACTTTTCAAAAAAGGGTGTAGCCGATCATCGTTCGATGAAGACGTTCAAAGAGGAAAAGCAGTTCGATCTGCCGGCGATGGAGCTGGAGATGCTTTCGCGCTGGGAAAAAGAAGGCCTGTTCGCGCGCAGCATCGCCGCGCGCCGCGAAGCCGATACGTTCACGTTCTACGAGGGGCCGCCGACCGCCAACGGCCGGCCCGGCATCCACCACGTGCTGGCCCGCACGATCAAGGACATCTTCTGCCGTTACAAGACGATGAAGGGGTTTCGCGTCGAACGGAAAGGGGGGTGGGATACGCACGGGCTGCCCGTGGAAATCGAGGTGGAGAAGGCGCTGGGCCTCGAGGGCCGGCACCAGGTCGAATCCTACGGCATCGAGAAATACAACGCGGCCTGCCGCGAGAGCGTCCTGCGGTACAAGAAGCAGTGGGATGAGCTGACGACGCGGATGGGGTACTGGGTCGACCTCGATCATCCGTACATCACGTTCAAGAACGAATACATCGAATCCGTCTGGTGGCTGCTCAAGCAGATCTACGAGAAGGGTCTGCTTTACAAGGGCTACAAGATCCAGTGGTACAGCCCGGGATCGAGCACCGTGCTGTCTTCGCATGAAGTCAGCCTCGGGTATAAAGAGGTGCAGGACCCCAGCGTCTACGTCCGGTTCAAGCAGATCGGGGCGGAAAACACGTACCTGCTGGCGTGGACGACCACGCCGTGGACGCTGATTTCGAACACGGGCCTGGCGGTCGGGCCGGCGATCGAGTATGTCCGGTACCGCCAGACGGCTCCGGATCAGCCGGCCGAGGACCTGATCCTCGCCCGCGCGCGCGCCTCGGTCCTGCCGGACACCTACCAGGAGGTGGAGTCCATGACGGGAGCCGACCTGCTCGGCATCCGGTACGAGCCGCTGTTCGGCTATTTTGCCGACGAGCCCGGTGCCGAAAACGCCTGGCGTGTGGTGCCGGCGGACTTTGTCTCGACCGAGGACGGTACGGGCATCGTGCACATGGCGCCGGCTTTCGGCGCCGAAGACTACGAGGTGGGGCAGAAGCAGGGGCTGCCGCTGTTTAACCCCGTGACGCCGGACGGCCTGTTCGACGACCGGGCCGAGCTCGTCGCCGGCCTGTGGTTCAAGGACGCCGACAAAGTCATCAACCGGCACCTCAAGGAACGCGGTCTGCTGTTCCGGCAGGACAGCTACTTGCACAACTACCCGCACGACTGGCGCAAGGGCACGCCGCTCATGAGTTACCCCGTCGAGAGCTGGTTTATCCGCACGACGGCGGTCAAGGATCGCCTCATCGAGCTCAATAACCAGATCAACTGGCAGCCGCGCCAGATCGGGGAAGGGCGTTTCGGGGAGTGGCTGAAGAACAATGTGGACTGGGCGTTGAGCCGCCGGCGATACTGGGGCACGCCGCTGCCCATCTGGCAGTCGGACGCGCCGGGATCCACCTACATCGAAGTCATCGGCTCCGTCGCCGAGCTGCGGGAGAAATGCGGTGACCAGGTGCCGGCGGACGACCGGCTCGATCTGCACCGCCCGTATGTCGACCGCTACACGTGGCCGGCGCCCGACGGCGGGACGATGCGGCGCGTGCCGGACCTCATCGACGTCTGGTTCGATTCCGGCGCCATGCCCTTCGCGCAGTGGCACTACCCCTTTGAAAACCGCGACAAGTTCGAGGAGAACTTCCCCGCCGACTTTATCGCCGAGGGCGTCGATCAGACGCGCGGCTGGTTCTATACCCTGCACGCCATCGCCACGCTGGTGATGGACGAGAAGGCGTTCAAAAACGTCGTCGTCAACGGCCTCCTGCTCGATGAGAAGGGGGAGAAGATGTCGAAGACGAAGGGCAACGCCGTCGACCCCTACGCCTTCCTCGCCAGCCACGGCGCCGATCCGGTGCGGTGGTACATGATGAGCAATTCGCCGCCCTGGGAGGACCTCAAGTTTTCCGAGCGCGGACTGGTCGATACCCAGCGCAAGTTTTTCGGGACGCTGCAGAACGTCTATGCCTTTTTCGCGACGTACGCCAATATCGACGGCTTCCGGTTCGAGGAGGCGCGGATTCCGGTGCCGGCGCGGGCGGAGCTCGATCGCTGGGTCATGAGCCGGCTCAATTCCACCATCGCGACGGTGGATGCCGCGTATGCCGAATACAACCCGACCCGGGCGGCCAGGGCGCTGGAGGCGTTTGTGGAGGCGTTGTCCAACTGGTACGTCCGCCGGTCCCGCCGGCGGTTCTGGAGCGCCAAGACGGGCGAGACGGATGCCGGCGACAAGCTGGCCGCCTACCAGACCGTCTACGAATGCCTCGAAGCCGTCGCGCGGCTGATGAGCCCGATCGCTCCGTTTTTTGGAGACTGGCTCTACCGCGCGCTGAACGAGGTCGCCGGCCGCACGCCGCACGACTCCGTCCATCTGGCGCTGCTCCCCGCCGTGGAGGAAGACGCGCTGGATCCGGCGCTCGAGCATCGGATGGAGCTGGCGCGGACGATCTCGTCCATCGTGCTTGCGCTGCGCAACACGAGCGGCATCAACGTCCGCCAGCCGCTACCCCGGATCATGGTGGTCACGGGCGGGACGACCACGGAGGAGGCCGTCGAGCGGGTGCGTTCCATCATCCTGGAGGAGGTGAACGTAAAGGCCGTCGAGTACGTCTCCGGGTCGAGCCGCGTCGTAAAACGGGCCGCGAGGGCGAATTTTAAGGCGCTTGGCCGGCGCCTCGGTCCGGACATGAAGGCCGCCGCCGCACGGATCAAGGAGATGAGCGAAGAAGAAATTTCAAGATTCCTTGAAGAAGGGCAGATTATGCTCGATATTAGCGGCCGCCCCATGCCCTTCCAGGGCGAGGATATCGAGGTGGTCAGCGAGGGAATCGACGGCTGGCTGGTCGATCAGGAAGATGGAGTTACCGTTGCGCTGGATACGACCATCTCCGAGGCGCTGCTGGTCGAGGGACTGGCGCGGGAGACGGTCAATCGAATCCAGAACATGCGCAAAACAGCCGATTTTGATGTGACAGATCGGATTCGGGTGTATTTCCAGGCCTCCGGCCGGCTCGCTGCGGCCATAGCTCAGCAGGCCGGATGGATCCGGAACGAGACCCTTGCTGCATCGTTGGAGGAGTCACCTCATCCATCCGGAGCGCTTGTCGAGACGTTTTCGATCGGTGAAGAGAAACTCACCCTGGCTGTAGACAAGATCAAGTAATCGAAATCGACACGCTGCGAAGTCGTAGTAATCCAGTACCTGTGGCGCCGGTTTGTCGTACGGTTTGAAGCCGGCCGCCGCAAGGAAGTACCTCATTGCTTTATTCACAACCGTTCACGCATGGTAAGGTTATGGCCATGAAGAAACCTGCCCCCGGGCGTGCTGATGAACAGGTATCCGCACAGAGTCAGGAGGATATGGAAAAAATCGAAGCACATACCGACGTCAAGACCCCCCTTACCGACGAAGAACTCCGCTATTTCGAGGATTTGATCGTGCAGCGTCGCTCATCGGCCGTCGAGGATATCGACCGGCTGCGGATGCAGCTGCAGGATGCGCGCGAACAGTCCGAGAACGATACCGCATACAGCTACCACATGGCCGACGCCGGCACGGACGCGATGGAGCGCGAAAAGCTGTATCTCATGCTTGCACGCCAGCAGAAATACGTCAGCTATCTGGATCGCGCCCTCGAGCGGATCAAGAACAAGACGTACGGCATCTGCAAAATCACCGGCAACCCGATCTCGAAAGAGCGTCTGGAAGCCGTGCCGCACACCGAGATCTCGATCGAAGCCAAGCTCAAACAGCGTAAGTAGCCGGCGCGCGCGGGCCGTTCGCGGCCTGCGGGATAGCGCCGGATAGTCGCCTCGTCATGCACATTCTCTGGATTACCGTTGCCATCATCGTGGTCGACCAGATCACCAAGCAGGTGGTGCTTCACAACATGTATGTTGGTGAATCGATTCCCCTGCTCGGCGACTGGCTCAAATTCACGTTCACGGAAAATCCGGGGATGGCCTTCGGCATCACGTTCGGTCCGCGCGGCATGGTCACCTTCCTGTCCATGGCCGCTACCGGGTTGATATTTCTGTACCTCTACCGGGTGCGGAAGCTGTATCAGCCCTACCGGATGAGCATTGCCTTCATCCTGGGCGGCGCGCTGGGGAATATCATCGACCGGGTGTTCTACGGGGTGCTGTTCAGCGACGCGCCGTTGTTTGCGGGGAAGGTGGTGGACTTCATCCACGTGAATCTGTGGCGCGGCTACCTGCCGGAGTCCTGGCCGATCGTGGGCGGCAAGTATACGGCGCTGTTTCCGATCTGGAACGTGGCGGACATGGCGATCGTGGTCGGCGTGCTGGGCATCCTGGTGTTTCAGGGTACGTTCCAGCACGAGTTGATGCGCGAACAGCTCAAAAACGAAGCCGGCGGCATCGATCCGGCCGGCGATCACCCCACCGTCGACGCGCCGGATCAGCCGGCGGTCGAAGCCCCCGAGCAGGCCGCGAATCCCGAGGGATCCTCGAAGGAATGAAGTTTGTTTCCTCCAGCATCACGCCAGCCCGGCAACTCCTGCCGGGCGACGTCCGCCTGCAGTAGTTTTTGAGAAGTTCTGGAATGGCCGGGTATCAAGACAAGATCCGCAATTTTTGCATCATTGCGCACATCGACCACGGTAAAAGCACGCTCGCCGATCGGCTGCTCGAGAAGACCGGCACGCTGAGCCAGCGCGAGCTGCAGAACCAGGTGCTCGACAGCATGGACCTCGAGCGGGAGCGCGGCATCACGATCAAGAGCCACGCGATCCGGATGAAGTACCGCGCACAGGATGGGGAAGACTATATCCTCAACCTGATCGACACGCCGGGCCACGTCGACTTCACCTACGAAGTGTCGCGCGCGCTCAAGGCGTGCGAAGGCGCCATCCTCGTGGTCGACGCCGCGCAGGGCATCGAGGCGCAGACCATCTCCAACCTCTACCTCGCGCTCGAGAGCGATCTGGAGATCATCCCGGTCATGAACAAGGTGGACCTGCCGAGCGCCCGGCCGGATCTCGTCGCCGGCACGATCGAGCAGCTCATCGGGGAGCCGGCGGAAGACATTCTTTCCATCAGCGCCAAAACCGGCGTCGGGGTGGAAGAAGTGCTCGAGGCGATCGTGCGCCGCGTGCCGCCGCCCAAGGGCGACCCCGAGGCCCCGCTCAAGGCGCTGATTTTCGACTCGGTTTTCAACCAGTACCGCGGCTCGGTCGTGTATGTGCGCGTGTTCGACGGCACGCTCACGAAGCGCGAGCGCATGCGGTTCATGTCGAATCTGAAGGAATACGACGCCGAGGAGATCGGGATCATGCGGCTCAACATGGAGCCGCTGGAGCAGCTGAAGGCCGGCGAAGTCGGTTATGTGATCGGATCGGTGAAAGACGTGCGCGACACGCGGGTCGGCGACACGATCACCACGGCCCGCAACCCGGCGGACAAGCCCATCAAGGGATTCCAGGAAGCCAAACCCATGGTCTTCAGCGGGCTCTACCCGACGGAGTCCGAAAAATTCGAGGACCTGCGCACGTCGCTGGAGAAACTGCAGCTGAACGATGCGTCCCTCACGTACGAGCCGGAAAGTTCGTCGGCCCTGGGGTTCGGGTTTCGCGTGGGCTTCCTCGGCTTGCTGCACATGGAGATCATCCAGGAGCGCCTGGATCGTGAGTTCGGGCTCGATATCATCACGACGGTGCCGAACGTCAAGTACGAGGCGCACCTGACGAACGGCGAGATGGAGATCGTGAACAACCCGAGCGATCTGCCGCCTCTCAGCACGATCACCGAGATCCGCGAACCGTACGTGCGGGCGCAAATCATCACGCCGACCGAGTACATCGGCGGCCTGATGCAGCTGTGCCAGGAACGGCGCGGCATCTATATCAATACCCAGTACCTGGATACCGAGCGCGTAGACCTCCACTACGAACTCCCCCTCGCGGAAATCATTTTCGACTTTTACGACAAGCTGAAAAGCATCACGCGGGGCTATGCGTCCTTCGATTACGAAGTGCTCGACTATCGCCCGAGTGAACTCGTTAAGCTGGACGTTATGATCAACGGCGATCCGGTCGATACCCTCTCCACGATCGTCCATCGCGACAAGGCCTACGAGATCGGCCGGAAGCTGACGAAGAAGCTGAAGGATCTGATTCCGCGTCAGATGTTCGAAGTAGCGATCCAGGCCGGCATCGGCTCCCGCGTCATCGCCCGCGAAACCGTGAAGGCGATGCGCAAGGACGTGCTCGCCAAGTGCTACGGCGGCGATATTTCCCGTAAGCGGAAGCTGCTCGAGAAGCAGAAGGAGGGGAAAAAACGCATGAAGCAGGTAGGCCGGGTCGACGTGCCCCAGGAAGCGTTCCTGGCCGTTCTCTCCATCGAGGACTGAGGCGGGCCGCGCGTGGCGATTCGTTCGCAAAGTCGCTACCTTGAGTGGCCCATCGAAAAGTACGTAAGGACCATGCGTGTATTCGTCCTGTTTCTGGTATGTTCGTGGCTCGTCCGGCCGGCGGAGGGGCAGGAGTTGGCCGACCTGTATCGAAACGCGCGGTTCAACGTCCAGGCGCAGGCGCATCTCGAGGCCACGGGCATGCGGGCCGATCCCGCTGCACCCCAGCACATCCCGTCCCGATCGGATACCCTGCTGCAATGGTTGATGGTGATGCGCGCCGGCTCCGCGTCGACCACCTATTCGGGGGAGCCGTTCGCGATCGACGAGTGGCAGCTCGTCCGCCGGCTCGAACGGGGATGGTTCGAAAAACGCTATGCGTCCACCCTCTGGGCCTACCTCGGTACCGAGTCGCTGATGCCCATCGATACCACGCTCACGCGCGACCTGAGGGCCCGCATGGAGGCCTATTTCGGCCCGCCCACCCAGACGATCACCGAAGTCCTGGGCCCCGGCAGCGGGAAGTCCGCGCGCGACCGGTATATCCAGTTCGAATACTGGTTTGTCCTCAACGACACGATTCCCCTGGTCGTGATGGATGTGAACGGCCCGCTCGAACGCGGCCTCATCGTTTCATCCGACTACCGGTACCGCGACATACTATTGCGCATCCGCGAATCGTTCATGGAAGAGTTCCTCCGCTCGGATCGCAGGGCGCCGTATATCGACTATTATTACAATCCCATTGAATCAAGCTGGTATTATGCGGGGTTTGATGGCTTACGCTATTACCTCGAACGGACCAAGCAACCCAACTTTGCCCTAGGGCGGCCCTGGCTCAACGCGCTCTCGCGGTCCGATTAGCTTGTTTCGTATAATCGCTCATCGCATTGACTACAGACTACATGTCGAAAGACAAGCGCAGGCGGGACCGTCAGAAGGCCCGTGCCAAAGGAAGCCGATCGGAAGCGAACGGTCGCACGGCCGACGCGCAGTCCCCGCAGACGGCCAAGGGCAAACTGCGAGAATGGGGCGAGGCGCTTCTATTTGCCGTTATTGTCATGTTGATCGTCCGGACGTTCATCTTCGATCTGTTCCGGATCCCGACGCCCTCGATGGAGAAGAGCCTGCTGGTGGGGGACTACCTGTTCGTCTCCAAGCTCCACTACGGCACCCGCACGCCGCTCACGCTCGGCGTGCCCTTCACGCAGATTTATGTCCCGGGCGTCCATTTCCCGTCTTTCCGGCTCCCTGGCTTTACGGAGGTGAAGCGCGGCGACGCCGTCGTGTTCAACTACCCGGACGAGGAGAAGCCGGTCGACCGCAAGACGCACTACATCAAGCGCACGATCGGTCTGCCCGGCGAGACGCTGGAAGTGCGCGACAAGGTCGTGTATATCAACGGCGAGGCGCAGCCGTTTGTGGAGACGATGCAGCGGCTCTGGAACGTATACAAGACGGATCAGCGGGTGCATCTGTCGGCATCGCGCCTGAGTGCGATCGGCATCGATTCGGTTTCGGCCACGCTGGACCCGCAGCTCGTGCGCGTGGTGGCGACGGAGCAGGCCATCGACCAGATTCGCACGTGGCCCTATATCGACCGGGTGGAGCCCTACCTGGCGCCGGAAAACGCCGGCTACAGCGCGGTCATGTATCCGCCGGGCCGCGGCTATACTCCGGACCAGTACGGGCCGATAACGATTCCGAAAGCCGGCATGACGGTAGACCTGACGCCGGAGTCCTGGCCGGTTTACGAACCCGTAATTCGCCGCTACGAGCATCATAGCGTGCGGGTGACGCCCGCCGGGACGTACGAGATCGACGGGCAGCCGGCGTCCTCCTACACGTTCGAGCAGGACTATTACTTCATGATGGGCGACAACCGGGACAACTCGGAAGACAGCCGGTTCTGGGGGTTCGTGCCGATGGACCACATTGTCGGCAAGGCGTTGCTCGTGTATTATTCCTGGGATGCCTCGTCCTTCCTGCCGCGCTTCCGCCGGTTCTTCAAGATTATCCATTGACCCTATTTTACGCCGAACGTTTTGGACAGGCTTGACCCATCTTCAGGGGCGCCGCTGGCCGGCGCCTACGCCGATCCGCCGCTCCAGGAAGTGGCCACGGCGCGGTGGCGGGAGCGGCGGAGCATCCTGTGGGAGTGGGGCGGAGCCGTCGCGCTGGCCCTGATCGCGGCCCTCCTCATCCGTGCGCTCTTCTTCGAGGCGTTCCGCATCCCGTCCGAATCGATGGAGAACACGCTCCAGGTCGGCGATTTTGTCCTGGTGTCGAAGCTTCACTACGGACCTCGCCTGCCTATCACCCTGGGGCTGCCCTTCACGAAGCTCTACCTCGACGACGTTCACCTGCCCTACCTGCGTTTTCCCGGCTTCACCGGCGTGCATCGCGGCGACGTGATCGTGTTCAACGTGCCGACGGAAACCGAGCCGCTCGATCGCAAGACCCACTACATCAAACGCGTGATCGGGCTGCCGGGCGACTCGCTCTCGATCATCAACAAGATTCCCTACGCCGGCCAGGAAGCCCTGCCGATGATGGACAACATGAAGCAGCGGTGGCGCGCGTTTCCCGTGCAGGGCGAAACGCTTCCCCTGGAGCGCCTCACCGGCGCCGGCGTCGTCCAGATCACCTTGCCGCAGCGGCGCGACGACCCTGTCGATTTTGAAGCCACCGTCAATGTGGCGCGCGACGTTGCCCAGTGGGCGGAAGTGCGCGAAGTGAAGGCGCTGGTCCGTTCGGCCAGTTTGCAGAGCCGGATGTTTCCTTCAGGTCATTCGTTCTCACCCGACAACTACGGTCCGCTCTACATTCCGGCCGAGGGCGACACCGTGGCGATCAACGACGCCACCTGGTCGAATTACGAAGCGATTGTCACCCATTACGAAGGCCACGAGGCCGAGCGTCTGGGCGAAAATCAGTACACGATCGACGGCAAGCCGGCGGATTCGTACGTGATCGAGCAGGACTACTTCTTCGTGATGGGCGACAATCGGGACAGTTCGCTGGATAGCCGGACGTGGGGCTACGTGCCGAAGGATCACATCGTCGGCAAGGCGGTCCTCATCTACTTCTCCTGGGATCCTTATCAGAAAAAAGCCCGCGCCGAGCGCATCCCGTTACGGATTCACTGATCGGCGCTCGCGAGGCGGATGCGGTCGAAGTACTCCTGCTGCGACGTGCCGGCCGGGATGTCGTACGGATGGGCCGGGAGGATGAGGCGCTTGAGCACCGGGAAGCGTTTTTCGTAGGTGAACGGATGCGGATGATCCGTCGGATCCTCGCCGATGACCAGCACCGTCGTTCCGGGCTTCACCACGATGCGCTGGCCCGTCTTGAAGCCGGGCGACCGGCCGGTCTGCCAGCCTGAGGCCCAGTTGTAGACCCACTCGGCGTCGGCGTCGACCAGGCGGACACATCCGTGGCTCGTCGGGCCGCCCGAGGGCATGGGGTACTGATGCGTGTGGATGCCGCGCTCCTCGTGGAAGTTGAACACCCAGTACATCTCCCAGTCTTCGCCGGGAGGGCTGAGCGAGGAAATGCGGTACTCCGATTTCCAGTTGAAGTTGAAGCGCCCGTTCGGCGTGCGCGATTCCTCCGAACCCGTGTTGACGATGCCCCAGCGGGCGAGGCGGCCGTATTCGTAGGCTGCGAAGGCCTGGATGGTCTTCTCGATGATAAACAGCTTGTCGAAATCCTTCGCGCCGGGGTAGTACAGCGGGAATGGGGAATACGAGCGGAAGTCGAGGTCGTACTCCGTCGGCACGACGAGCGTGTCGCCGATTTCCAGGTTGCTGATCAGTTTCCGGTTGAGGAGTTCGACCAGTTTGCTTCGTTCCTTGCCTACGTCGAGGTTGCCGTCGCCGAGCACCTTAAAAAAGGTGTTACGCGCCATCACGTTGTTGCCGCGGGTGTTGTACAACGTAAAGTAGTTGTAGTACACCTCGGGCTGCTCCTCCATCAACCCCTTCTGGTTGTTGAGGATATCGGCGAGGGCTTCCTGGCTGATGTAGGACTGGCCGGCCGCCGACACGGCGCCGGCGAGCGCGAGGATCAGCGTCAGCACGAGACGGAGAGCGGTCATTCGAAAAAGGGAAGCGATCATATTGTATCAGGCCTGGGGACGGACTACGCCGGTCGGGAGGCGTCGGCAGCATTCGGGGATGCTGGAATATTGAATGCTGGAATCTTGAAAACGGTGCCGTGCCAGGAGGCATGCGCCGGCACTTCGAAGAGGCCGGTCCGGTAGTCGTGCAGGTTGGTCAAACTGGTATCGAACACTACGGTGTTTCCTGTAATGGCGCCGGCGCGCGCTTGTTTCCGGAAAGCGGCTCGCGGAAGATGGGTTATGGCGCCCTGTTCGTCGCGGAAGAAGAGGTCGAGGCCGTTCGTGACGCCGAAACCGAGGCGATCGCCGCACTCCGTGAGGGCATGGACGGAGGCGTCGATGCCGCAGCCGGAGATGTCGCCGCCGGGGATCACGCCGGCGATGAGCACGAACCGGCCGTGGACGAGGTCGTGCCCCGCCGTCACCTTCCGGCCGTGCGACTGCCAGTTTGCCACGAACGCATCGAGCCGGGATTGAAGGGCGTCGGCCTCGGCCGGCGCGAGCGGGCGATCGAGCGCGTAGATCCAGAGCCGGCTGGAGGCCGGGAGCGCGTCGAGAGGGAACGATGTGGCCATCGGCGAATTGAGTTGGTTGCTACGGGTGCCTGTGCGAAAGATCGGCAGGTGGGTTTAACGGCGAAAAACGCGGAAGGATCTCCGCGCGATGCACAGGGACGGCATGAAAACCCTTTACGTGTTCCGGCACGGCAAATCGGACTGGGACGCGGCCTATACGCACGATAGCGAGCGGCCGCTGGCGAAGCGCGGAAAGGCGGCTTCGGCGCGGCAGGGACGGTGGCTTAGCGAGGCGGATGTGCCCCCGGATCTCATCTATTGTTCTCCGTCCCGCCGCACGCGCGAAACGATCGAACGGGCATCCCGTGCGGCCGGCTGGAACGCGCCCGTGGAAACACGCGAACAGCTCTACGAGACCGACGGCGCGCGCTACCTCCAGATCGTGCGCTCCGCGCCGGCGGAGGCGAGGCGGCTCATGCTGGTAGGCCACGAACCGATGTGCAGCGAACTGATAGCGCGCCTCACGGGCGGCGTCGTCCGCTTTCCGACGGCGGCGCTTGCCCGGATCGATATCGACCGGGAGGCCTGGGCGGTGGTCGGGGCGTCGGACGGCGTCCTGGTCTGGCTGATGCCGGCGCGCATCAAGCCGGCCTGACGACAGCTCGGTTAAAGTGCGGCATCCGCCGGTCGATACTCGGCCTGTATGATGCGCTTCGCCCCCCACCGATCCGCGATCCCCCCCGAAACCCGTTGTTGTTTTCTGTGCAACCATGATGCAGCAATCCGAAGACGAAATCCTTCGCATCCACCAGGAAATCACGGCCGCATTCGACGAGAGTCTGCGCGCCAACAATGAAGACTGGCTCAAGTACTTCTGGCAGATCATGATGGAAGATTCCAACCTGAGCCGCCAGGAAATTATCGATTTGATGCTCGATGAACTGAACCGGGGCAACTCGATCTCGAAAGAGATGCTCCGATCGATCCTGGATCACGGCGTGGAATGACCGCGTGAACCCCGGTGGGGGCTGCGCTCGGGTGCGTCGCCCATGAGGATCGCCACCGGCCGCAGCGGCTCGATGTTTTCGAGCACGATCTTGATGGCGGACATCAGCGGGACGGCGAGGATCATCCCCCAGATCCCCCACAGCCATCCCCAGAAGATGAGGGCCACCAGCACCAGCAGCGGGCTGAGGTTGAGACGGAAGGCCATCACGCGGGGCTCGATGACATTGCCCAGCGTCATCTGGGTGGCGGTGAGGAATACGGCGACGAGGATGCCCTGAAGGATGGTGTCGAACTGCAGCAGCGCCCAGATGGCCGGCAGGATCGAGGCGACGATCGATCCCACGTTGGGGATGAAGTTGAGCAGAAAGGCGAGGATTCCCCACATCAGCGCGAAGTCGACGCCGATGAGCCACAGGATGGCGAACGAAACAACGCCGGTGACCGCGCTAATGATCGTTTTGGTCAGCAGGTAGTGCCGCATCTGCACGCCGATGTTCAGGCCGGCGGAGACGATGCGTTCGGCGGTATGCGCCGGCAGCACGCGCCGGAGCTTGGCGTTCGTGTCGCCGGCGCCCATCAGCATGAACAGCATGAAGAGCAGGATGAGAAAGGCGTTGCTGACGAAGCTGATGAGGGTGTTTACGCCGGCGCGCGCCGTAGAGGTCAGCGCCGTAAACGAGACCGGGGCGTCCAGGTCGGGCGGATGCAGGTTGAGGCGCGTGGCGATGGCGTCAATCCGCGCGATGGCGCCGTCGAAGAGGGCGTCGAAGCGCGGTTCGTACCGCGGCAGCGCATCCAGGAAGGCCGTCGCCGTCGCGGTAAAGACGAGGCTGAAGAGCACGCCGAGCAGCATCAGAAACAGAAAGATCACGATCAGCCCCAGTACCGTGGGCCACTGACGGACTTTCAGGAAGCGTATGACCGGCTCGAAAACGACCGAAAACAGGGCCGCGACCGTGAAGGGGAGCAGGACGACCTTGAGCTGATGCAGGACGAAGCCGCCGACACACAACGCGAGGAAGGCCAGCAGCACCGTGTTGATCCGCGCGTACTGCATCGGACCCAGGGCATATCGGTCGCGCTCGCTCAATCCGGGTTCTCAAAAAAGACGTACGGCGTGGCGTAGTCGCTGATCTCGAAATAGACCTTTTTTTCGCCGGGATCGACCACGCCGTTGAGGTTGGCATCCAGGACGCCGTAGCCGAACCGGTAGGGCCGGGCGATAGCGCCTCCTTCCGTCGAGGTGGCGGTCGTCAGTTTGTCGATTTCCAGAAACCGGCGGACCACCGTGTTGCCGCCGTAGATCTCGAGGACGCCGTTGGTGCCGGTCCAGTTCTGGACGGCGCGGCCGAAGCGGTTCTGGGTTTCCTGCGTGCAGCCGGCCATGAAGACGAGGCCGGCGAATGCGACGATGCGAAGGGTAGGCATGGCGATGAGGAAAGGTGGAACGATGAGAAACTGTTGAGAAATAAAAAAGAGTTGTCTTCCTGAGCCCCCGGCGCAAGCGGAGGGCGGTTCAGGATGACGTTCCGAGAAGGATTTTTGAAAATCCCAACCGTTTCTGGGGGATTCAACCGGGGCATCGGGCATCTGGTTGCCTGCGCAGGCGTCAGGAGCGGCGCGTCGGGCGCCGGCGACGCGGGGCGGCTTCGGTTTCCGGCGCGGCGTCGGGAAGATCCAGACGGGCCCCCGTCGCGAGGGGTTCGTGTTCGTCATCGAATTCGGGCTCCGTGTCCTGCGCACCCGGGGCGATGCCCTGTGCCGCCACCCGCTCGATCTTTTCGAGCAGGTCTTCCGCGGCCTCGCGGCGTTTGTTGACGACGTAGGCCGCACCCATGCGTCCGACGAAGAAGGTGAGGAGCGCGATCAAAAAGAGGGTGAACGGCACGAGCCACGGGGCGCCGACCAGCGCGAGCAGCAGAGACATGGGCGTCAGCATCATCCACCAGATGTGGAAGAGGACCAGCACACTCGACTGGTTTTCCTGGAATTCGATGCGGGTATCGTTTTGTTCGGGCACGCCCCGGATGAGGATATTTCGCGTCGAACCGAACGCCGGCGTGCTCCATTCGAACGTGCGACCGATCCGGTCCAGATTGCCGCGTATCACCTGGTGGGAACTCAGGGCGCTCCGGATTTCACCCACGATCTGCCCAATCTGCTCATCGTTGAGCTGTCCGGGGACGCGGCGATGCAACAAGGTGTTTGCCGAAGCGCCAAAAAAGGGCGTCGCCGCTCTCGGTGCTTCACCCTTCTCGAGGTCCGACGCGGCGAGGACCACATAGCGCGGATCGATGCCGGCCTCGCGCGCCACGTGCTGCACTTCCTCGATCGACAGCCCGCGTTCATCCTGCTTCTGGCGCAGGCGCTCCGCTTCCTGCAGCGCGATGGCGCGGCTGATCAGCTTGCCCACTTCCTCTTCCGAAAATGATCGTTTGTCGTTTGATGCCATGATCCGGTCGATAGGGGATGTCAGGCGCCGTGCGGCGCGACGAACATCCGGAGAAAATCGTACATGAGATGGTCGGCCTCGCCGGTGTCGGTGAGGCTGTCCATGATCGCCTGAAACGCTTCTTCGGTGGCGATCTCGGTATAAAACGGGCGGTATTCGATGAGGCGCTCGCGTTCGCGGCGCGCGTCCAGCTCGCTGTGGAACTGGGTGCCGTAGATCGGCTTCCCGGCGATCCGGAAGGCCTGGTTCGGCTGGGAGTCGCTGTAGGCCAGCTCGATGGCCTCGCGGGGGAGCGTGAGGACGCGGTCGTGGTGGCCAGCGTTGACCTTGAGCCGGTCGGGGAAGGGGCCGAAGAGCGGGTCGACGCGCGCCGCCGGGCGGAGGTGAACCTCCAGGCATCCCATTTCGGTGCGTTCGGGGTCGTGGATGACCTGTCCGCCGAGCGCGCGCGCGATGATCTGGTGCCCCCAGCACGATCCGAACGTCGGCAGATCGAGGGCGTAGGCCTCTCGGACCAGGTGCAGCAGGTCGGGCATCCAGGCGTAGTCTTCCGTTGCGCTGCATTCGCCCGAGCCGCCGATCATCAGGGCGTCGAACCCTCCTTCCAGCAGGCCGTCGATGGATTCGGTGAGGACATTGACCGGCACGATCTGGTCGGGGCGGAGGCGGCACCGTTCGAGAAAGCACGTCAGCTCCTGTTCGCGCATGTGCGCGGCGCTGCGGGCCTGAATGAGCAGCAGCCGGATGTCTTGAAACGAGGTGTACGGCATCGGAATCCCGTTGCGGTGGGTGAAGGGCTGCACGGTGTCGGCCGGTCCGAAGCCAGGCATGCCGGGTCGGTGTGACGCGCTTACAGCACCATCAGGTCACTGAATGAGGCTTTCGCCACCGTGTAGACGCGGTGTAGCGGCAGCCCCACGACATTATAATAATCTCCCTCGATACGGGCGACGAAAAGAGCGCCGCGGTCGTCCTGGATGCCGTATGCGCCGGCCTTGTCGAGCGGCGACCCGGTGGCGACATACGCGGCGATCTCGCGGTCGTTTAACGGGGCGAAGGTCACGCGGGTTGCCTCGTGCGCCGTCACGCGCCGGCTCGTCGCTGCCTGCGCGAGGGCGATGCCGGTGTAGACCTCATGCGTGCGGCCGCTGAGCCGGCGGAGCATCGAGGCGGCTTCTTCCGAGGAGGCCGGCTTGTTGAGCACGTCGCCATCGAGCACGACGATGGTGTCCGCGGAGAGGACGAGGGCGTCGGGAAACCGATGGGCGACCGCATCGGCCTTGCGGCCGGCGAGGTCTTCGACGATCGCCGGCGGCGCGAGCGCCGGATCGAACGATTCGTCGACCTCGGGCGCGCATCGCTCGAAGGCGAGCCCCAGCTGTTCGAGGAGATGTTTCCGGCGTGGCGAGGTGGAGGCCAGCACGAACGGGCAACGAAACTGCATGAACGGAACGGCGCCTCGCGCCGGCTTGGAAGTTCGGGCGGATGCCTCAGGCGTGCATCCAGCGTTCGGAGAATCGGTTGACAAAAAACCAGCCGGTGAGCAGGAGCGCGACGGCCATGCCGACGATGCTCACCCAGTCGCCGTGCGTCACGTAGAAGGTGCGCTCGGTTGCGACGGGGACCTTCACCGTCAGCGCGCGGCGTTTCATCCATTCCGTGCCGATCTGGACCTGCCCGGAAGGCAGGATGAGCGCGCTCGGGCCGGCGACCGTGGCGATGACCACGGCGCGGCGCGTCTCGATGGCGCGGAGCCGGGTGAAGGCCAGGTACTGCCACGGACCGAGGGATCGACCCCACCAGCCGGTCTGCGACAGGACCGCCAGGAAGTCCGCGCCCGCCTTCACATACCGGCGGGTATAGTCGCCGAACAGGCTTTCGAAGCAGATGAGGGGCCCCGCTTGCAGCGGTCCGACGGGCAGCATGACGCGTTCACGGCCGGGCTGGTAGCCGGCGACGCCGCCGGCCTGCACCCGGAGGAAATCCAGGTGCGGCAGGACCGACTCGAACGGGACGCGTTCGGCGAAGGGGACGAGCTTGTTCTTGTCGTACCGCAGCAGCGGGAAATTCGGGCGGAGGAGCAAGGCGCTGTTGGCGTAGCTGACGGAGGGCATGTGCCCCGGCGCCTCGGCGATGGCGCCCGTCAGGAGCGTGATCCCCCGGCGCGTGATCCATTCGGTGAGCCGCTCGCGGATCGGGCGGGAGGAGGCGGCCGACGGGAGGACCGAGACGGCCGTCTCGGGCCAGATGAGGATATGGGGCGCCGAAGGGGTGTCCAGCAGCGAATCCGACAGGGCGAACAGGGCGTCAACCTGCGGCGTCTTGTCGTCGCCGGCCCACTGTTCGGGGGAAACCGCCGGCTGGACGAGGCCGACGTCGATGGTCCCGTCGACCCCGAAGGTGCCGCTGGTGCGGTATAACCCGTAGGTGTAGGCGGCGGCGAACAGGATCGCGACCGTGATGCCGGCCGCCAGTCTGCGGCGCTGGTACACCCCGGTGATCGCAAAAAAGAAACACAGGTTGCAGAGCCAGAGCCAGACCGTGAGGCCGGGGACGCCGGCGAGGTCGGCGATCTGGTTCAATGACGGCGCGGCGGCCAGCGTGTTGCCGAGCAGCGGGCCCGGCATGGCGAACGGACCGTGGCTGATGACCCATTCGATGGCGACGGAGAACGCAACGAGGGCCGTGCAGCCGAGCGCTATGCCGAACTGCCGGCGCAGCGGGATGGCCAGGGCGAAGGGGAGCGCGAGCATCATCGGGAGCAGGAAGAAGCCGCTGAGCGAGGCCCACGCGGCGTCGGGGAGGCGATGCAGGAGCGGCCACGAAAACGCGATGAGGAACGTCACGAGCAGCGCGAAGAAGCTGTCGAGGTACATCAGTCGCATATCTGTCTGGTAATACCAGAGCCGCAGCAGCGGCAACAGCGCGAAGCTCCCGAGGATGGGGAAGGGAAACGGGGGGAAACTGAGTGCCAGCAACAGGCCGCACGTCAACGCCCCGCGGAGGCGGGCGGCGACATCGGGCGCATGACGCGATGGGACGTATCGGGCCGCTTCCGGCGGTAAACGCATGGGGACGTAACGAGCTTGAAAATTGAGACTACTGACGATAGCGAATCTGATGCTTTTTTGCATCTCGTGTCGGATATTCCAGTACCGTTCGTTCCCCGGCACGCGGTACAGTATTTGTTCTTCCGGCATGAAGAACAGGCACCCTTCCTTCTCCCATAGCTGGAAGGGCCGTTTCCTGCCCGAGAGCAGGGTCGTTACACCAGCGCCGGCGTGTTCACAGGGGCCGGCTTCTATTACCCCCAGTTGTATGCTTGATAACGTCGATGCAACGGATCCTCGAAATCCTGCCGGGGAAATCGCGGATTCTCGTCCTTCTTATGAGTTTATCATCCATAACGTGGATAAGCGGGGTGGTGAAGACGCGGACGCGCCCGACATCGTGCTGCGGCGCAACCCGCTGGAGAAGCCTACCCAGCAGGCCAAGGAAGATATCACCGTCATCGTACGAGAAATAAGCGCCAGGCCGGCGGCAAAAAAGACCGTCCTGCCGGATTCGCCCGAAACCAAACTCGGCGGCGACTGGGTGGCCGATTATGTCGCGTCCCTGTCGGACGACGTGACGGACGAGGTGGCCCGCATCGTCGACTTCCTCATTGCCGAGGAAGAACAGGCAACCGAGGCCGATCCCTCGCTGGCGCCCTCCTCGGACGGGTCGCCCTTTTCCGACGGCTCGCCCTTCACGGAGGCGCCTTCCCATCCGGCGTTCACCATTCGCGCGCCCGATATCCTGGAGCCGCAGGCCGACGACGCCCCGCGCAAGCCCTCGCCGAATCGCTACACGAAACGAGTTGAATACGATCGGTCCTGATCGTATCTACACGCAGGCGTTTTTCCCGCTTCCAGCCGCGTGTCATGAAGTCCATCCTGCTGCTCCTGGTCTATCTGGCGTTGACCGGGGCCATCCTCTTCCTGTTGCTTGTTTCGCAAGCCGGCGCGCCGCCCCTCGGCCGGCTCCTCGATCCCTGGGATGGGCTCTACCGGACCGCGCGCGACGCCGAGCCGCAAGGCGACCGCGCCGACGTGGCCATTTCGGGTCTCAAAGGGCGCGTCGAAGTCGTGCGTGACGGACGCGGCGTGCCCCACATCTACGCGGAAAACGACCTGGACGCCATCGCGGCGCTGGGCTATGTGACCGCCCAGGATCGCCTCTTCCAGATGGATTTCCTTCCCCGGGTGGCCTCCGGCCGGCTCGCGTCGGCGATGGGGCCGGCTCTGGTCGATACCGATCGCATGTTCCGGAAGACGGGCATGGACTGGGGCGCCCGCCGCAACCTGGAGCGCATCGAGCGGGCCGGCGGCATAGAGCTCAACATCCTCGAAGCCTACGCGCGGGGCTTCAATGCGTACCTCGACGGCCTCGACGAGGCGGACCTTCCCTTCGAGTTCAGGCTGCTCGGGTTCAAGCCCGATGCCTACTCGCCGCTGCAATCGCTGCGCGTGCTCCAGTACATGGTGTACGACCTCACGTACCGCTCGGCGCAGAGCGAGGCCGGCGGCGCAAACGACCCCGCCTTGAGCCGGCTCTATCCCCGCTATGCGGCGCTCAGCGTGCCGATCATTCCGGAGCGCGGCGGTCAGGTGCCCGACGCGAGCCGGCGCCCGATCTACGATACGGCCGGGTATCCGATGGCGGCGGCGCCGCCGGCCGATGCGCCGAATACGCTGGCGGAAGGGTGGTTGCCGGGAAAGGGGTCCAACAACTGGGCCGTCGCCGGCGCGCGTTCGACGACCGGCGCGCCTATCCTCGCAGGGGACATGCACCTGAGCCTGTCGCTGCCGGCGATCTGGTATGAGGTCCATCTCGTGACGCCATCCATGAACAGCTATGGCGTGCTCATCCCCGGCGCGCCGCTGCCCGTCGAGGCGTTCACGGAACGACTGGGATGGGCGTTCACCAATACGGGCGCCGATCAGATTGATCATCTCGCGCTCCAGGTCGATGCGGCGCGCCGCAATTATCTGTACGAAGGCGCGTACCGTCCCTTCGAGACGGCGGCGGACACCATCTTCGTGAAGGATGGCGAGCCCGTGATCGACAGCCTGTATTACACGCACTGGGGGCCGGCGGATCTCGACGGCGACACGCCTCAGGCGATCCGATGGGTGGCGCACGATTCGAGCCGGACCGTCCGCGCGCTGTGGCAGATGAACCGGGCCTCGAACTTCGTCACGTTCCAGGACGCGTTGCGCTACTGGGACTCGCCGATGCAGAACATCCTCTACGCGGATGTCGACGGCAACATCGCCATCCGCTCGACCGGCTATTTCCCCTTGCGCAGGGACGGCGACGGCACCGGGATGCGGGACGGCACCAGCGACGCGTCGTCGTGGGT
Organism: Rhodothermales bacterium; assembly: GCA_041391505.1. Taxonomy (NCBI): domain Bacteria; kingdom Pseudomonadati; phylum Rhodothermota; class Rhodothermia; order Rhodothermales; species Rhodothermales bacterium. The sequence goes on along the minus strand of JAWKNW010000016.1, from coordinate 25,170 downwards.
CGGGCGGATTCCGTTCGAGGAGCTCCCGTACTCCTACAACCCGGAGCAGGGATACCTCACGTCGACCAACCAGCAGCCGGCAGACTCGACGTACCCGTATTATCTCGGCCGAAAGTGGGCCCCGGGGTACCGGTCCCTGCGGATCGACGCCCTGCTTGGCGGCGAGGAACGCCATAGCGTCGAGCAGATCGCCTCGTACCAGTCCGATGTCTATGTCGTCCAGCGCGACCTCTTCGCGCCGCTGTTCGACACCCTCGCCGGGCTCTCGCCGCGGGCGCAGGAACTTCGCGCCATGCTGCAGCGGTGGGACGGCGACGCGCTGACCGATCGTCCGGAACCGCTCGTGCTCGACGTGCTGCTGAGCAGGCTGGCGGACCTGACGTGGGACGAACCCGTATTCCAGACGACGGGGCGTCCGGAAGAGAGCCAGCTCTACACCCTGATCGTGCGCGACCCCGCGTCGGTCTGGTTCGACCGGCAGGCGTCCCCGGAACGCGAGCAGGCCGCCGACATCCTGCGTCAGGCGCTCGAAACGACCGTCGACAGCCTGCAATCCCGGTACGGCTGGGACCGCGCGCGCTGGCGCTGGGGGCAGCATCACCACGTGCTGTTCAGGCATTTCACGCGCAGCGAAGCGCTCCGGCCGCTCTGGCGCGGGCCGTATGAATACCCCGGTTTTGCCTCCACGCTTTCGCCGGCAGGCAGCCGTCTCACCACCCACAGCGCCAGCTGGCGCGTCGTCGTCGATTTCTCCACCCAGCCGCCCACGGGGTATGGCGTGTATCCCGGCGGACCGAGCGGCAACCCCTTCAGTTCGCTGTACGACGCCCAGATCGAGACCTACCTTCGGTTCGAGCGGTACCCGCTGGCAAAACCGGCGACGGCGGCGGATGCCCTGGCCGGCGCGGTGAGATCGCGCCAGACGCTCACGCCACGCTGAATGCCCCCGCCGATAAAAGGCAGCCTGCGACTTGCAGGTGAGCCAAAATCGGGCTAATGTTGTCGGCTATTCCGCCGGAGGTCCTGCCCTGCCGGCCGCCCCACCGTCCTTATTCGCGCGCGGGATCGCGCGCATCCTGATCGATGGCCATGAACGACCATACCGAACTTCGTTTTTCCTCACGTCTCGGGCTCATACTCAGCGTCCTGGGCATTGCCGTAGGTACCGGTAATATCTGGCGGTTTCCCCGGATTGCGGCGCAGAATGCGGGAGAGGATGGCGCGGGGGCTTTTCTGATCGCGTGGCTGATCTTTCTGTTCGTCTGGAGCATCCCGCTGATCATGGCGGAGTATGCGCTGGGCCGCAAGGGGCGCATGGGGCTCGTCGGGACGTTTTCGCTGATCGCCGGCGAAAAATTCGCCTGGATGGGCGCCTTCATCGGGTTCGTCGCGTCCGCCATCATGTTCTATTATTCGGTCGTGAACGGGTGGTGCCTGTTTTATTTCGTGCAGACCGTATCCCAGCCGCTCCCGCTCACGACGGACGCCGCGCAGGGCATCTGGGACCAGTTTCAAGGGGGATACATGCCGATCATGTATCACGGCCTCGCCATGCTGATCGGCGGCCTCATCGTCTGGCGCGGGGTGTCCTCGATCGAGCGCGCCAACAAGTTTCTCATCCCGGCGCTGCTGCTCATCGTGTTGATCGCGCTGGGCCGCGCCGTAACACTGAACGGTGCGGGCGACGGCATCCGGTACCTCTTCACCCCGCAGTGGGACACGCTGGCCAACCCGCGGCTGTGGCTGGATGCGCTGACGCAAAATGCGTGGGACACTGGCGCCGGCTGGGGCCTCATCCTGACGTACGGGGCCTACATGCAGCACCGTCACGGGGTGGTCAAGAACGCCTTCATCACCGGGGTCGGCAACAACACCGTATCCCTCCTCGCCGCGATCACGATCTTTTCCGCCTGTTTCGCGATCCTGGGCGCCGAGATGAACAAAAGCGAGGTGCTTTCGGTGATGCAGAACAGCGGGCCGGCCTCGACGGGCCTGACGTTCATCTGGATGCCGCAGCTGTTCGCCCAGATGCCGTTCGGCACCGCCTTCGCCGCGCTGTTTTTCCTCGGACTCTCCTTCGCGGCCTTCAGCTCGCTCATCTCCATGATCGAACTGGCGGCCCGGATGCTGGTGGATGGCGGACTGTCGCGCAATCGCGCCGTGCTTTCGGTGGCGACGCTCGGATTTCTGCTCGGCATCCCGTCGGCGGTCAACCTGAACGTGTTCGGCAACCAGGATTTCGTGTGGGGCGTCGCCCTGATGATTTCCGGGGCCCTGATCGCGTTCGCGGTCATGCGTTTCGGGGTGGCTCACTTCCGCCGCGAGGAGATCAACGGCACGCCGATGGACTGGAGCGTCAGCAAGCTGTGGGATGTGCAGATCAAGTATCTCATCCCGTTTCAGGCCATCGTGCTGCTGGGGTGGTGGCTGTATTTGTCGGCAACCGAATATGCGCCGACCACGTGGTTCGATCCGACGGATCCGTACAGCGTGATGACCTGTCTCGTGCAGTGGGGTGGCGCCGCCATCGTGCTGGCGTTGCTCAACGGCTGGATGGTGGGCCGATTGAAAAGAAATGTGCTGAGCGGCATCTAACCGGAGCGGCGTTCCCCGTTTTTTTACCTCGCTATCCCATCCTGGAACCGATAGGGGCCTCCCGGCGATGTAGTGTATCCGGGAGCAGGTAGCCTGTCGTAGCATTTCTCCGTAGAGGCGCGATCCTGTTCCGGAGCTTTTCGTATATGGCACGACTGCCGGGCGGAGGGAGTCGCCTTGCCATGTTGGCATGTATTTGGAGAGGCTTGCGGCGCGCGCATCGCGTGATACAGCCGGGATGCCCTTGCGCCTCAGAACGTCAATTCCCCATTCCGCTTCGTTTTTTACGTCCGATCCAAGATCTTAATCGATATGAATGCACCGTTGCGTCGTTGCGTACGATGGATTGCTATTAGTGCGTTGTTCCTTTTCGCCGGCCTGCCGGCGGCGGCCCAGGTGAGCGAAGTTCCGGTGCCCGAGGTTTCGGAAAGCGCCGCTCCGTGGAAGAAACGCCTCATCTATCGCCCGAACTCCGCGGACAAGGCCGCCGCGCAAGTCGTGGCATTCGATCCCAGCGGTCTCCAGGGCGAAAACCTGATCCTGCCGACGACGCTCCAGTTCGGCCCGGACGGGCGCCTGTACGTCGCGCAGAAAAACGGGTTGATCCTGGCCTATACGATCGTCCGTAACGGACCGCAGGACTATGTGATCACCAACACCGAGTCGATCAACATTGTCAAGCTCAATACGCCGAACCACGACGACGACGGCGAGCTGAACACGTCCACGTCGACGCTCACCAACACACGGCAGATCACGGGCATCTACGTGACCGGCACTGCCGGCAGCCCGATCATCTACACCACCTCCAGCGACCCGCGCGAGGGCGCCGGCGACCATGGGGGCGGCATCAACGATTCGGGTCTGGATACGAACTCGGGCATCCTGCATCGCCTCACGAAGTCGGGCGGCAGCTGGACCAAGCTGGATCTCGTGCGGGGGCTGCCGCGCTCCGAGGAGAATCACTCGACCAACGGCATCGTGATGGACGAAGCCGAGAACGTCCTGTATCTCGGCGTCGGCGGCCTCACGAACGCCGGCTCGCCCTCGAATAATTTCGCTCGCATCACGGAATATGCACTGTCCGCGGCGATCCTGAAGATCGACCTCGACATGCTGGATGCGATGCCGATCCAGGGCACCGGCAACGGGGCGTACGTGTACGACATCCCCACCCTGGATGACCCCACGCGCCCGAACGTCAACGGCATCGAAAACCCGAATACGCCGGGTTATGACGGCATCGACGTGGGCGATCCCTTCGGTGGCAACAACGGCCTCAACATGGCCAAGGTCGTCGTCGGCGGCCCCGTGCAGCTGCACGCGACCGGCTTCCGGAATCCGTATGACCTGGTCATCACGAAGACGCCGGGACAGGCCGGCCGCATGTATTCGATCGACAACGGCGCCAACGCCGGCTGGGGCGGCCATCCCGTAGGGGAGGGCGCGTACCCCGGCGCGAGCGCCGGCCAGTGTACGAACGCGTACGATCCCGCCGAGCCGGGGTCGACCGGGCCGGGACCCAACGACAACAAGGTGAACAACCTGAACGGCCTCCACTACATCCGTGAGGTCGATCCCGGGAAGCGCTATTATGCCGGCCACGCCGCCCCGATTCGCGGCAACCCCACCGGCGCCGGGCTCTACACCTTCTTCGACGGCGCCGGCGTATTCCGCACCAGCACGTCCGGTCCGAATCCGCTGCCGGCCGACTGGCCGCCGGTGCCTCCCAGCGAGGCGTATGCCGCCGAGTGCGACTTCCGCAACTCCGGCGAGGGCGACGGCTCGCTCGTCGACTACGTGCCTTCCACGAACGGCATGACGGAATACACCGCCTCGACCTTCGGTGGAGAACTCCAGGGTTCGATCCTCTCCGCCGGCTTCGGCGGCGAAATTTTTATCGCCAAGCTCAACGGCGCGGGCGATCAGGTGACGAACGGCGTGGAAGTGCTCTTCTCCAACTTTGGCCTCACGCCGCTCGATGTCGTGGCGCAGGGCGATGACGACGTCTTCCCGGGCACGATCTGGGCCGTGACGTTCGGCGCGCAGAACATCACCGTCTTCGAGCCGGTGGAGGGCGAATGCGCCGGCGGACCCGGCAGCCAGGATGACGACGGCGACGGCTACTCGAACGATGACGAAATCGCCAACGGCACCAGCGAGTGCAACGCCGGCGACAAGCCGTCCGACTTCGACACCGACTTCGTGTCCGATCGCCTCGACACGGATGACGACAACGACGGCACGCCGGATGTCGACGATGCGTTCGCGCACGACTCCAACAACGGGGTTGGCACCACCTTGCCGCTGGATTACGAACTCTTCAACGGCGAGACGGGCTTCTTCGGCATCGGCTTCACCGGGCTGATGACGAACGGCACGACCGACTACCTCGACCAGTTCGACGATCAGTTGATCGCCGGCGGGACGGCGGGTCTGCTCACGGTGCCCGATGTGCCCGCGGGCGACGCCATCGGCGGCCAGAACGATCAGTTCTCCGCATTCCAGTTTGGCATCGATGTCGACAGCGGCACGGCGCCGTTTACCGTCCGGGTGCGCATGCAGCCGCCCTTCTTCGGCAATACGCCCCAGGGCGAGCAGTCGCAGGGCTTCTACATCGGCGCCGGCGACCAGGATAATTACTTCAAGGTGGTCGTGAGCGCCAACGGCGGGAACGGCGGGCTGGAGGTGGTCTCCGAAACCGCCGGGACGGCCACGCGGACGATGTACGCGACGGGCGGCAACGGCGACGCGGCCATCCCGGATAATCCGCTGGACACGGATGTCGAGCTCGACCTCTTTATGCTGGTCGACCCCGCTGCCGGCACGGCGCTGCCGGGCTACAGCATGGACGGCAGCGACGTCGTCTACATCGGCGAGCCGGTGGCTCTGTCCGGCGCCTCGCTGAACGCGCTCCAGGCCGATGGCGTGGCGCTGGCGGTCGGCGTGATCAGCACCTCGTCGACCACCGGAGCGACGTTCCCGGCCACGTGGGACCGCATCACCATCGTCTACGATGCGAGCGGCGCCGCGGCCGACGTCAAGATCCAGCCGCCGAACGACATCAACGAAAGCACGAACTCGGGCGGCAGCATCAAGATCACGAACACGTCCACGAGCGGTCAGAAGATCGAGAGCGTGACGTTCGACCTGACCACGAGTATGCTTCCGGATGTCGTCTTCGACCCCGATGGCACCGCCGGCGATCAGACCGGCAAAGGGTTCACCCCCAGCCAGGGTGAGGCGGCGACGGGCCTGACGGGCCATACCCTGTCCGGTTTCCACAACACCGTCGACGAGGATGACGGCTTCGACGTGCTGTCGATGGCGTTTACCGACTTCGAGCCGGGGGAGACCTTCACGTTCTCCATCGATGTCGATCCGACGAGCATCAAGGGCACGTCGGCCCCGGGCCCGGGTGAGGCCGGCAGTATTTCCGGTCTGGAAATCACCGGGGCGACGGTTACCGTGACGTTCGACGACGGGTCGACGTACGTGTCCGAGGCGTTCCGGATTCCGGAGAGCCTGAGCGGTTCGCAGAGCATCATCGCCGGCGGCACACTCGCCCGTCCGACGATCGACGTGGTGGGGCAGTCCGGTCTGAAGGCCAAGGTGTCGAGCCTCGAGCAGGTCGTCCGCGTATCCGGGCCGGCCAACACCGACGTCCGGCTGCTCGTCGTCGAGGGCGCCCTGTTCCTCGCTGGCAGCGGCGGTTATGACGTGGATCCGTTTGAAGCCAACTCGGTCATCGCGGTCCAGGAGCTGGCCGGCAACACCGGCACGCTCGGGCTGGTCGACTTCGAGGTGACGCTGACGGACAGCCAGGCGGAGGGCGGCATCAACTACATCGTCGCGGCATTCGAAAACGAGGCCGGCGAAACCAGCCCGATCTCCGACGTGGTCGTACTCGATCACGATCCGGAGGCGGTGCCGATCACCCTGTTCCGGATCAACGCCGGCGGCCCGGCCGTGACGCTCGACGGCGTCACCTGGAGCGCCGACCAGTACAGTACGGGTGGCGCCACGTTCAGCAACCCGGGCATTGAGATCAGCGGCACGAGCGACGACGCCCTGTATACGTCGGAGCGCTACGATGCGGGCGGCGGCGGCTTCGGCTACAGCATCCCGGTGCCGGCCGACGGCGACTATAACGTCGCGATCCACTTTGCCGAGATCTTCTTTGGCGCCCCGAACGGCGGCGTCGGCGGGGCCGGCAAGCGGGTCTTCTCGATCGACATCGAAGACGGACAGGCCTCGCTGACCAACCTCGACATCTATGCGGAGGTGGGCGCCACGGCCGCGTTGATCAAGACATTCGAAGGCATCACGGTGACCGACGGGTTGCTCACGATCGACCTGACGTCCACGACCCGTGAAGGCAAAATCTCCGCGATCGAGGTGTCTACGTTCGGCGAGCCCACCGCCCTGTCCGCCACGCCGAACCCGATCAACTTCTCCGTCGAGGAGGTGGGCGCCCAGTCGCCGGCCCGCACGCTGACGATCAGCAACAGCGGCGCTTCGGCGATCACGGTGACGGGCATCGATTTCACCGGAGCGAATGCCGATGAATTCGCCTCCAGCTTCACCGACCCGATCTCGGTCGCCGGCGGCAGCTCGAGCACCGTCAGCGTCACGATGTCGCCGACGTTCGCGGGGAGCAAGACGGCGCAGATGAACATCATGCACAGCGACAGCGAGACGCCGATCAAGATCACGCTCTCGGGCGAGGGACAGGTCGTCCAGCCCGGCAACGTGTTGTATCGCGTCAACGCCGGCGGGCCGTCGATCGCCTCGATCGACGGGTTGTCGATCTGGCAGGGCGACCAGGCCACGGCCAGCGGCAACGCGCTGGGTCAGGCGCAGCTCGGCGTGCCGTCTCCCTACGTGAACACGGGCGCGGCCGGCAACTTCACGTTCGGCCGGTTGCACAGCATCACGCTCGGCACGTCGGTGCCGTCCAGCACGCCGGAGTCGCTGTTCCAGACCGAACGCTGGGACGCCGCGGCGTCGCCGAACATGATCTGGTCCTTCCCGGTCGAGGCCGGCACGGAGGTCGAGGTGCGCGTGTATCTGGCCGAGATCTTCCTCAACGCCGACAACAACGAGACGGACGGTCCGCGCGTATTCGATATCGTGGTGGATGGAACGATCCCGACGGGCTTCGACAACATCGACGTCTACGCGGAGGCCGGCTCGGATGTCGGCATCATGAAGTCGTTCGTCACGACCAGCGACGGCGCGATCAATATCGAGTTCGTGAAGGATGGCGGGCAGGAGCTCGCCGCCGTCAAGGGCATCGAGATCCTCGACCGCACGAACATCGCGCGCGCGCTCGACGAGGGGTGGAACCTGGTTGGTCTGCCCCTGACACCGGCCAACGGCAGCTACACGAGCATCTTTGGCGCATTCGCTCCGGTACAGGCGCCGTTCGCCTGGAATGGATCGAGCTATGCGCAGGAGACCAGCCTCAGCACCGGCAAGGGCTACTGGCTCAACGCCGGCCAGTCGGGCCTGCACACCTTCGAGGGCACGACCGTCGAGACGCTGTCGCTGAACCTGACGGCGGGCTGGAATCTGGTGTCGGGTCCGGCATGCGCGGTGGATGTCGAAGCGATCGACGACCCCTCGGGCATCGTCGTGGCCAACAGCTGGTTCGCGTACAACCGCGGCTATCTGGCCTCGACCGTGCTGCAGCCGGGCATGGGCTACTGGGTGGAGGCGAGCGGCGCCGGCACGGTCAGCCTGACCTGCGCCTCGGGCAAGACCGCCTCGGCCCGCGCCGGCGCGCCGGACGCCTCGTTCGGCACCATCCTGATCTCGGATGCGCACGCCGGCTCGCAGACGCTCTATTACGGCGGCACCCTGGGAGCGGCGAGTGAGCTGCGTCCGTACATGCTGCCGCCGCGTGCCCCGGAAGGGAGCTTCGACGTGCGCTTCAGCAACGACGCGCTGCTGATCGATTCCGATTTCGCGACCGTCGATCTCCAGGCCGGCGCCTACCCGGTGTCGCTCAAGCTGGTCAAGCTCCCCACGGGCGACAACAAGCTGTACGTTCAGCAGATGAAGGCCGGCGGCGTGCTCGCGTCGAGCGAGTTGTCCGAGGGCGAGTCCGTACTCATCATCGACGAAGGGGTGAACGAACTGATCATCGCGAACACGGTCGCCGTGGAGGATATCGACGGCGAGCTGCCGGGCGCCTTCAGGCTGCAGGGCAATTACCCGAACCCGTTTAATCCCACGACGACCGTCATCTTCGACCTGCCCGAGACGGCTCAGGTGCATGTCGAGGTCTACGACGTTATGGGACGCCGCGTGCTCGACGTGCCGGCGCAGGGCTTCGGCCCGGGCGACGGCCATCAGATCCAGATCGACGCCGGCAGCCTGGCCAGCGGCATCTATCTCTATCGCGTCGTCGCCGAGATGAATGCCACGCAGGCCTTCGCGGTCGGCCGGATGAGCCTGGTGAAATAAAAAACGTCCGGGGCGACGTCAATCGAGGCATACCAGCGTACAGGATGCGGGATGGGTGGTTGGACCGGCCATCCCGCATCCGGCACGCCGCGCCTCGAGCGCCCTATCCCGCGGCCGCGTCAGATCCCCCGTCCCTGATGCGCCGAAAGTAGATCCCCCATCGTCCTAACCGCCCACTCCTACGGCGCCGGCGGACCTTATTTTTTTAATTCTACCGTTTCGTCCCGCATTCCATCCGCTCGGCCATCCCGCTGCGATCCCTGCCAGACACGCATGCGGTCCACCGGGGCGGGCAAGCAGGATGGCGCCATTCCAGCTATCGCCAGCGATTCAATCAATAATGGATATGAAAAAAGTGGTTTCCAAGGTCATCTCGTGGGCCGGCGTCATGGCCTTTGTCCTGTTCTGCGGGCCATCCGCCCTTGCCCAGGTCGTTTCCGATGCGCCTTTTCTCGAAAAGGAGGGGCTCATCGTGATGGAGACCGAGTCGGTGCCGACGCCTGAGCTCTGGAAGTTTCAGACCGTAGAGCCGGGCTATACGGGAGCCGGCTACCTTCGCTATACCGGTCCGGACCAGCTGTTTAATCCGGGGGTGGATATCATCGACTACAACATCGTGGTCGAGAACGAAGGCTGGTACGGCATGGTGATGCAGATGTCGCACCTCGGGGCGCCGTCGCTCGATCAGCAGAACGACGTGTGGTCGAGGATGGATACCGAAGTCTGGACGAAGACCCTGCATCCGGGCGGGCAGCTGAACAACGGGTTTACGATGCACACGCAGTGGGCGCTGAAGGAAAACGGCGTCGAAGTGTTCCGGAACCCGGAATACTTCCTCACCGCCGGCGTGCACACGTTCCAGGTCGCCGCGCGCTCGTTCAACGTACGCATCGACCGGATCCATTTCTGGAAGCTGGAGGCGCCCTTCAAGATTTCGTGGGATACGGGGCATGACGCTTCGCTGCCCGAATCGCTCCGCGACGCGACCATTCTGGGCGTGTCGCCTTCGCCGATCGTCGTTCCCAGCGTCGCCGCCGGCGAGACCGGCGCGCCGTTCGAGGTGACGCTCTCGAACCCGGGCGACGAGGCCATCACGGTATCGAACATCGCGCTCGGCGGCGCGAACGCCGGCGACTTTTCGGTGTCGACCAACGGCCCGGTGACCGTTGCTGCCGGCGGTTCGTCGGTGATCAACGTGACGTTCTCGCCCGATCTGCAGGGGACGAAGGCGGCCACGCTGACGTTTACGCACACGGGGCTCAACTCGCCGCTGACGGTGGACGTCTCCGGCAACGCCACCTCGGGCGGCACCGGTACGACCATTCTCTTCCGCGTCAACGCGGGCGGCCCGATGATTCCGGACGGCGCGCATCCGTGGGAAGAAGACCAGACGGAGGTAGTGGGCCATGACAACGGCGCTTCGAGTCCCGGTACGCCGCATCCGTATGTAAACGCCGCGGCCACGGGCGACTGGACCTTCGGGCGCGACGAGACGATCACGCTCGACGCCTCGGTGCCTCCGGGCACGCCCGTTGCGCTCTTCCAGCGCGGCCGATGGGACCCGACGAGCAATCCGTCCATGCAGTGGGACATCCCGATCGAGGCCGGCAAGGAAATCGAGGTGCGGCTCTACTTCGCCGAGCAGCTGTTCAATGCGCCGGATGACGACCAGGGCGTCAACGGACCGCGCATCTTCAGCGTGGCGATCGAAGGCGTCGTGCCGGCGGAGATGAACAATTTCCAGATCGCATCCACCGGCGTCGATCTCGGCTTCATGCGCTCGTTCGTGCTCGTGAGCGACGGCAACGTCGACATCGACTTTACGAACATCTCGCACGACCCGATCATCCAGGGCATCGAGATTCTTGAAGTCGGCGGGTTGAGCCGCTCGATGAGCGAAGGGTGGAACCTGGTCAGCGTCCCGGTGACGCCGGCGAACGCGGCGTATGCCGCAGTCTTCGGGGATGTGTCGTCCATCGGCGCGCCCTTCCTCTGGAACGGCCTCAACTACGCCCAGACCGAGACGGTTGGCGGCGGCGTGGGCTACTGGCTGAACCTCGACGCCGACGGCGCGCAGGCCTTCGACGGCGCGGCGGTCAACTCGGTCGGCATCAACCTGACGGCGGGCTGGCATCTGATCGGCGGGCCGGCGTGTATCCTGCCGCTTGACGCGATCAGCGACCCGTCGAATGTGCTGTCGAACGGCATCCTCTTCTCGTATGGCGACGGCTACCAGTCGGCCACCACGCTCCAGCCCGGGTTCGGGTACTGGGTGCTTTCGGAGGGCGTCGGTACGATCACGATGGACTGCGCCGCGCCGGGTAAATCCTCGGTTCGGTCGGCCGGCGTGAGCCAGACCCCGGACGTGACGGCATTCGGCGTGCTCAAGGTCAACGACATGGCCGGCGCCACGCAGGATCTGTATTTCGGCGGCACGCTGGAAAACTCGGAGGATATCCGCTTCTTCTCGCTGCCGCCGGTGGCGCCGTCGGGCTCGTTCGACGTGCGTTTCGCGACCGACAGGCGGCTTGCGGAAGGTCCCCAGGCGGTCATCCAGCTCCAGAGCGCGCACTATCCGATGGAGATCACGCTCACCCAGTTGCCGGCCGGCACGAGCGGCACGCTGATGATCGAGGAACTCGTCGCCGGCCAGGTGATGGCCACGCAGACGCTGCAGGAGGCCGGAACGATTTCGGTCACCGACCCGAACGTGAACAAGATCCGGGTCACGCTGGAATCGACGGCCACGGCCAACGAGTCGGTCGACACCCTGCCGGGCCAGTTCTCGCTGCGCGGCAACTACCCGAACCCGTTCAATCCGACGACGTCGCTCCTCTTCGATATGCCGGCCAGCGGCACGGTAGCGGTGAAGGTGTTCGACACGCTCGGTCGCCAGGTGCTCGAGGTGCCGGCGGCGGCCTTCGGCCCGGGCGCCGGCCAGCAGGTGCAGATCGACGCGCACGACCTGGCGTCGGGCCTGTACATCTACCAGATCCGCGCGACGATGGCGAACGCCACGGCGGTGCAGACCGGGCGGATGATGCTGCTGAAGTGACCAAGGGCAAGCCCATCCATGCTGTTGAATGGATGGGCTTGCCGTTTGAGGTTGCCCGTTCGAGGATCAATGAAGGATTACATTACGCCTTGAACCTGCAGCCTTGAGAAACCGTTGAGAGATTAAATTGGGCTGTCTTCCTGAGCCCCCGGCGCTTGCGTTGGGGGCCCAGGAAGACAGCCCGTTTTTTAGTTTCCACGAGCTTCTTGACGCTTCCTTCTTTCAGGGAGTCCGGGAGCCGGCGGATACAGGATGATGCCATCCTGACGCCGGCACCCGGACTCCCTTTCTTTAGGGGGATGACGTCCCCGCGCCGGCCGGGTGACGCTTCCGTGTTGGCGGGACGCCGCCCTGTTTTTTTGGTCTGGCTGCCGCAAGGCCGCCGATGTGCAACGACATGCTGTTGAAAGACGCTGGAATACCATCCCGACTCCGGATTCCCGCCGCTGTGCGCCGGAGGAGGCTGGCGTCATGGGCCAAAAACGTACGCCGATCCATCGGCAAGCTCCCGGCCGTTAACCGGTCTGTACGTACTTTCAGTTGCCGCCCCCATTCATTCGGTTGATCTGCGCATCGCCCGCTATCTCGGCCCATCCCGGGTCATTTCTCGCAGCTTGTTCTATCGACATCACGGTGTATCACCCATGATAAACCTCCTATCCACGCGTTCGGACCTTTTCCTGCGCATCCGATACACATTCGTCCTGCTGATCGCCGCCCTGGCCATGGCCACCACGGCCTCCGCGCAGGTCGTGGTCTATCGCGTGAACACCGGCGGCGCCATCACGCCGGCCACGGACATCAGCTATCCCGACTGGGCCGAAGACCAGCAGGAGGCGCTCGATCCGCCTCCGATCCAGTTCGCCAAGAAAGGCACGAATTCGCCCTACGTGAATGCCGACGTCGCCGGCGATCAGACCGCCGGCCGCAACAAGGCCGCTGAAATCGTCTTCCAGGATCCCGTTCACGCCGGCGTGGGCACGACGCTCTTCAATACCCAGCGCTGGGATCCGGTGACGCCGGAGCAGAACCTGATCTGGAGCTTCCCGGTGCTTCAGGAGCGCAACTACCAGGTCGTGCTCTACTTCACCGAATTGTTCGGCGCCGGCACCGGCACACGCGTGTTCGATATCCTCGTGGAAGGCGAACTCGTGGTGGATAACCTGGATATCCTGGCCGAAACGGGCAATCTGGAGAAGGTCGTCCTCGCCAAAACCATCGACAGCTACGATCACGACGGCGATAATCTTCTCACCATCGAATTTGCGGCCGAGATCGGCATTCCGGTCATCAGCGCCATCGAAATCGTCGACATGGATTCGGGCAACGACGCGCCGATCGTCGTGAATCCGGGCAACCAGTCGGACGATCCCGGCTCGAACGTCGAACTGGCCGTTTCGGCCTCCGATCCCAACGAAGACGTACTCTCGTATTTTGCCGAGGGGCTGCCTACTGGATTGTTCATGGACAGCGCGACCGGCGTCATTTCGGGCACGATCGATCCGTCGGCCGACGGCGAATACAACGTCCGGCTCCTGGTCATCGACGACGGCACGCCGTCGCGCGGCACGTTTGCCCCGTTTGTGTGGACGATCGGCAGCTTTGCGCCCATCGTCACGGATCCCATCGGGGACCTGCAGGTGCTCGACACCGATCCCGACGTCCAGATCGATATTTCGTCGGTATTCACCGACCCCGCCGCGCTGGACATGGAGTTCAACATTTTCGATAACACGAACACCGATGTCGTCGATGCGACCATCGAGAACGGTCTGACGCTGGTGCTGGGCTTTACGCCGGGCGCGCGCGGCGTGGCGGAAATCACGGTCCGCGCCACGAATACCGACGGCAAGTCTGCGGACGATACATTCATCGTCCAGGTGGATGGCGGCACGCCCCGGGCGCGCGTAGCCATCACCCCGACGAACGGGCTGGGGGCGAGCACCTTCAACGCCGGCACCCTGGTCGTCGAAAACCTGTCTACCGGCACGCTGAAAATCGAGCAGGTGACGATCGACCTCGCGACGAGCATCCTGCCAGACATGGTGTTTGATCCGAACGGCGAGGCCGGCGACTCCGGCAGCAAGTGCATCGAGGCGAACTCGGGGGCCGAAGCGACCGGCTACATCGCTCCGTCCGATCCCTGCGTCGATCCGTTTGCCTTGCCTTTCCAGGGCGGATTCTACGAGGCTTCGCTGGCGTTCGACGATTTTGACGCCGAGGAGATCTTCACGTTTTCGGTCGATGTCGACCCCACGAGCCTCAAAGGCGCCAGCACGGTCGGTGAAGCCGGCTCGGTATCCGGCATCGAACTCATGGGCGCGGTCGTCACGGTGCAGTTTACGGGCGGCGTGACCATCGTGAACGATCTCTTCCGCGTGGTCGAAGGCGGCCTGGGCGGCGGCGAGGCGATCCTGTACGAGACGCCGGCCGACGCCGTCACGCTGGCGATCTCGGGGACGGAGGAGACCCAGGCCAGCTTTACGGACCCGGAGCAGGTGGTAGTCGTCAGCGGCCCGCCCTTTGCCTCGGTGCGTCTCGTTCAGCTGGATGCGACGCTCAACCCCGAGGACGCGCCGGAAGGCGGATTCGATATCCAGCCGTACGAAGCCAACCAGGCGATGACCGTGATCGAGTACGATGTCGCGCTCGATGAGTCCGGCACGGCCTCGGTGCCGGTCGAGCTGAAGATGACGGTGCCGGGCAACGGCCTCGTCGGCGGTCTGAACTATTTCATGGCCACCACCAACACCGAGGGCTTCATGGGCCGCACGTCCAACACGCTCGTGATGGAGTTGCAAGTGGAGGGATCCGTGGCGTTCAGTGAGGGCTGGAACCTGCTGGGCCTTTCGCTCGAGGTGGCGGACAACAACTACCTCTCGCTCTTCGGCTCGCTTTCGCCGATCGGGGAGCCTTTCCTCTGGGACGGGGCCTATACGAACTCCACCACCTTCGATGTCGGGCGCGGCTACTGGATCAACGTCCCGGCCGCCGGCAACGTCAACGTCGCCGGTTCAGAGATCACGTCGATCGTGTTGCCGATCGTCGAAGGCTGGAACCTGATCAGCGGGCCCACCTGTCTGCTCAATACGGACGACATCGTCGATAGCGGCGGCATCCTCGTCCCTGGCACCTTCTTCGCGTACGAGGGCGGCTACCAGAGCGTATCGCAGCTGGCCCCGAATCGGGGCTACTGGGTGCTGACCACCGACGCCGGCGCGGTCACGCTGACCTGCTCGGGTGTGGGCGTGGTGGCCAAACGGGGCGCCGCCGCGACGCCGGCGCCGGACGGCTTCGGCGCCCTCACGGTGCGCGACGACGCCGGCCGCAAGCAAACCCTGTTCTTCGGGGGATCGCTCGACGAGGCGACGGACAGGCGGCAGTACGCGATGCCTCCGGGCGCCGCCCAGCTCCGGTTCGACGCCCGCTTCGCGGACGACAGCCGGCTGGCTGAAAGCGATGCCGCTGTCGTGCGGATTCACAGCGAAACGTATCCGGTGACGGTGCAGATCGACGCGCTGCCGGCTTTTAGCGGCCGGTACGTGATCGAGGAGCTCGTGCGCGGCCAGGTTGTCGCTACGCACGAGGCGGTCGAAGGCGAGGGGCTCGTCATCGCGAACCCGGATGTCGAAACACTGCGCCTGTCGGCCGAAAGCGCGGCTGCGGAGGCGCTGCCGGAGTCGTTCGGCCTCCAGGGCAACTATCCGAACCCGTTTAATCCGACCACGACCGTGGTATTCGACCTGCCCGAAGCGGCCAACGTGCGGCTCGATGTGTTCGATCTGCTCGGCCGGCGAGTGCTCGGGCTCGAATCCCGCTCGATGGAAGCCGGCGCGGCGCGCCAGCTCTCCGTCGACGCGTCGGAACTGGCTTCGGGCACCTACATCTATCGCCTGCAGGCCACCTTCGACGCGGGCGCCCAGGTGCAGACGGGACGGATGACGCTGTTGAAGTAACGAGTCGGTCTGGATGATTCCCTTCGATGCGCCCTCTCCCGGTCGGGAGGGGGCGCATCACCTATTCTGGATAGACGGTATGAAAACGGTTTCCCAATCGATTCGCGATGCGACGGGGGAGGAGCTTTCACTGCGTCGCGGCGATCTGGTGCGCGTGCGCCAGCCCGGCGAAATTGCCGCCACCCTCGATGCGTTCGGCATGCTGGATGGATTGCCCTTCATGCCGGAGATGATCCAGCACTGCGGCAAGACGTACAAGGTGGCCTACCATGTCGAAAAGACGTGCGTCGACGGCTACAGCGACACCTTCCGCGCCTTTGAGCAGGACGATGTCGTGTTTCTCGAGGACCTGCGATGCGACGGGGAGGCGCACGACGGCTGCGCCCGCGCCTGCCGGCTCTTCTGGAAGGAAGCGTGGCTGGAGCGGATGGACGATGCCGCGTCGCCGGCGCCGGAGCCGGTAGCGCGTACGGAACGCGCCCTGGAAGGTATGCTGGGCACGCGGCGCGCGGACGACACCTACCTGTGCCAGTCGACCGCCCTGGTTTCGGCCACTGTGCCTCTTCCCCGGATCGACCGGCTGTTCAAGATCGCCGAGGACATCCGCATCGGAAACCGGAGCCCGCTCGACGCCGTCCGCCAGATTTCCGGTTCGCTCGCCGTGAAGTTAAAAGGGCAGCTGTTCGGGAAGTGGCCCGCCGGCGCCCTCGCCAAAACGCCCACGCTCTCGCTCGACCTGAAACCCGGCGACTGGGTCGAGGTCCGGTCGGTAGATGAGATCCGCGCCACGCTAGACCCCGCCGGCAAGAACCGCGGGCTTCGCTTCACCAACGAAATGAGCGCCTACTGCGGCAAGCAGTTTCCGGTGAAATACGTGCTGGATCGCATGATCCTCGAACATACCGGCGAGATGCTCACCGTGCGCAACACGGTGATCCTGGACAATGTCCACTGCCGCTGCATGTACGCCATCGGCGGCTGCCACCGCGCCGAAAACAGCTACTGGCGGGAGATATGGTTGAGAAGGGTTTGAGGTTTAAGGTTTAAGGTTTAAGGGCACTTTCCTTAAACCTTGAACCTCAAACCTTGAACTTCAAACCTCAAACCTTGAACTCCATCCCCCCTTATCGCACGAGCAGCATCTTGCCTACCGTCACCTGGCCTTCGCTTTCGATCCGATAGAGGTAGAGGCCGCTCGACAGGTCGGCGCCGTCGAAGATGACGTGGTGCACGCCGTCCGGCATGTAGCGGTCGACGATGCGTTGCACGCGTTGGCCCATGGCGTTGTAGACGTCGAGCGTCACGTACGCGGTTTTTTGCACCTTGAAGGCGATCGTCGTGCGTTCGTGGAAGGGGTTGGGGAAGTTCTGATTCAGCTCGATCGCGCCGGGCAATTCGCCATCGCGAGACACGACGAACGTGATTTCGAGCGATTCCCCGAGTGCGCCCGTCGCGTTGCGCGAGCTGTAGGGCGAGGCCTTCAGGACATGCTCGCCCGGCACAGGCGTCCACGCGTTGTAGGTGTCGCCGATGTCGCCGGCCATCGCATAGGGCAGCGAGTTCTCTAGCCGGAAGTTGCGGTTCTCGTTGAGGGAAAACTGGACGCTTCCCACCTGCTCCGGCTCGGTATCCGCCCGAATGTTCAAGTTGGCGGTGGGGAGCGACCCGAGGTTGATGATGTCGCCGTTGTGGATCGTCATGAGCTCCTCGCCGGATTGGGCGTCGACCAGCGTAAAGCTGACGACCCGGATGCCATTTCCGGCTTCACCGCCACCCGTGCCGCCGCCCGTGCCGCCCCCGCTTCCGCCGCCGCCCGTGCTGCCCCCGCCGCCTCCGGTTCCACCGCCACCCGTACCGCCGCCGTCTCCGCCGTCGCCCGTGCCGCCCCCGCTGCCGGCGGCCACGCCGCTGCCAGAGAGGGTGACGTTGAGGAGCGACCGGTTGGGGTCGTTGCTGGCGATGCGCAACGAGGCATCCTTGCTCCCGGCCGCGCCGGGCTCGAACACCACGTTGAGTACGATCGAGGCGCCGGGGTTAAGGGTGAACGGAGCGGGATCTTCAGGAACGGTGAACGGGAACGGGTTGTCGCCGCCGATCGAGAGCGAACTGATCGACAGGCTCGCATTTCCGTCGTTGATCACGGTGAGGGGCAGCGTCTTGGGCGTGCCGGCCTGGACCTCGCCGAAGTTCAGCGTGGCCGGCGTGACCCGAAGCTCGGGTTGCGTCATCACGCCGGAGGTGCTCCGCAGCAGCGCCACCCAGTCCGAATCCACACTGCCCGGCGGGTTGCCGATGGCGGTCGAGCCGGAGCCGTTGACGGTTTGCACGCTGCCGGTTTGCAGTGCGCCGCCGGAGCGGGGGTTGTACCAGCGCACGCTGTATTCGCCGCCCGCCAGGTTTGCCGTGGCGGTGCCCCCGGAAGGGAGATAGATCGCGTAAGCTTCGCCCGGTTTGGCAAAGACGTAATCGTCCGCCCGCGACGTCACCTCATCCATGGGGTTCATCTCGTTGAAGGGGAGATACGCCTGGAAGAACTCGAGGGCGTACCGCGTGAAATCCCACATCTCGTCGCGAGTGCGGAAGTCCTCGGCGCTCAGGTCGTGGTTGTCGTAGTCGTAGCCGAAATACCACTCCACGCCGGCCCCGCCGGCCATCAGCGTGCCCCAGAGCGCCTGCTTGCGGATGACGCCGTGATTGTTGTTCGATCCGTCGGGCGTGACGCCGAGGTTGTAGGGGCCGATCTCGTCCAGCGAAACGATCCAGCGCCGGCTCGCGGCGGAGAGGGTGCGCCACTTCTTGACCTCGGCGTGCACGAGTTCCGGGCTCTTGATCTGGAGCGAGGGGCCGTCGAAGGTCGGATAACCGAGCAGCGGGTTGTAGATCTGGTCGTATTGCCCCGGCACGGTGTGCACCACGACCGGATGGTCGTAGGGATCGAGGGCGGCGAAGTAGTCGGCGAACTGCTTCCGCTGGGCCGTTGTGTTGTCGTCGTTTTCTTCGCCCAGATTCCAGGTTATGGCGTGGTGATAGCCGAAGCGGGCCACCAGCTCGCGGTAGTAGAGCTTGCGTTCGCGGCCGAGGTTGCCCCCGTTGAGAAGCAGTTCATTTTCCGTTTCCTGGGTCTGGACGTGCAGCATGATGCCCAGCCGGTCCATGTGGTTGAACACGATGTCCCACTGCGCCAGCTTCGAGACGTCGTATACGAGGCGATCGCCCTGGGCCGGCCACGGCCAGACGTCTTTCCCGTCTCCGTCGACGTTCATCGTGAGGAAGTAGACGGAGTTCATGCCCTTGGAGGCCAGGTAGTTCAGCGCCCCGATGATCCCCTTGCCCTTGCTCCCTTTCCAGGTCGGGTCGCCCGGCTGCCAGTCGCCGACGTGGGCATTGTACGACTTGGTGAAGTCGGTGCCGCCTCCATTGACGGTGCCGTCGAATTCCTTGTAGGCGAGAAAATTCTCGGGGCTGTCCGCGCCGCCCTTGATGAAGTATTCGCCGTTGTCGAACTGGAGATAGTGCCGGCCGACATAGCGGAGCATCCCTTTGCCCCGGAAATCGGCACCGGTCTTGTCGGTCTCCGAGATCGTGAAGCTGCCGCTCAACCCGTTGAATGCGGTAGCCGAGCCGGCGGTCGGCGCGGTGTCGAGGGCCACGTCCGCGCCGCTGCGCATCGATATCGTGTAGGTCCAGGTGCCCGTCCGTTCGGGGACGAAGTGCGCGCGCCATTTGTTGCCGGCCGTGGCACCGGTCTCGGCCGCATTGCCGTCGGCGGCGAAATAACCGGGCACACGGTAGCTGGAAGCGCCCTGGGTGAAGGTGACCTCGAAGCGGTAGTCGAGAAACGGATTCGGATTGCCGCCTTCGCTGGCCTGCGGGCCGTCCAGCGTGATCGTGATCGGGTGCCACTTCTTCTGCTCGCCCGTGACGGTGACGCCGCCGGGCGTGGCATCGCCGCCCCCGCCGCCGCCCGTAACACCGCGCGCCGATTCGGGATGGGCGATGCTCAGCGGGTCCGCCACCGAGTCGAGGTAAAGGTGAATGCGGTCGATCCGGACGTTCTTCGAGCGTCCGGAGATGTAGAAGATGTGCTCGCCGGCGGACAGGGTGTACCGGGGGTTGACGAATTCGCCGGAAGACGGTTCGTGGAAGGAGTGGAAGGTGAACCCTTCGTCGATCCGGTTGCTCGGATGAAAGGTCTTGATCCATTCGCCGCCGTCCATGCGCGTCCAGCAATCGTTTTCCTGGTCGCCCGCCGGCGCGCCCTGATGCGAAAGGCGCAAGCGCATGTTATACTCGCCTGGCGTGTCGATACGGACCTTGTAGGCGATGGTGCCGTTGCCCGGGTCGGTGAAGAAGTTGGCGCCGTTCCAGCGCAGATACCCGTTCCCTGCATAGCCGGATTCGGACGTTTCCGTGAGCCATCCGTCGATCCCAGATATGGATTCGGCTTCGATCACCACCAGCCCGTCCGCCTCGATGAACGCGTCTTCCTGCGCCAACGCCGGGGGGGCTTGCAGTGAAATGCATGTGACAACAACTAACAGGAGGATATAGGACACCCGTGCACGCGCCACGGCGAACGTAGATTTGAACCTCATAACGTAGCTAAACGGCTTCCCGTTTGACAGTAATACTACAGTGAGCGATTCCTTGAGGTGATGTGTCCGGCCGGGGAGTACCGGAGCGCCGGGGTCATGTGCCGGCGATTCGACGAGTGATAGTCGTCAGAAATTGCGGGGGGCGGGCAATTTCGTCTGGTTGTTTCTCAAACGGCGTGCCAGAATATCCCTGAGGAGGCAGGCGGCATACTGCGTCGCGCCGGGGAGCAGATGGATCCAAAACACGGTGTTCATGCTGCATTTCGCGGTATGTGTCCAGAAATGGAAGGTCGCTATCGTATTCTGGCGACACGCCGGTTTTGGCCGAGCGGGCAAAAAAAAGACGCACAAACCACGCATTCCGAACGTCCCGGGCGGTTCGAATCGGTGTGGGGGAGCGCAGGGACGAACGATCGCCCTGCATGGCGCGGCGGCGTTAAAATGCGCCATATGGCGCATCAGACCGGCTCAGGCGCGCCCGAAACCGCCTCGTGGGCTCGGCATTCCGGCGCATCGGGCGTGCGCCAGAACGCCTGAGTCTCATCCCGGGACCCCCCTGTGGGGCGTCAACGCCGGCATGACGACGTGGCATGGGCACGATCTATGCAATAAGGCCTGGCAACGTCATGCGGACCCCAGGCCGGGGGCCGGACGTTGAACCAACCGGTACAGTCCATGAAAACGCTCGAAGCTATGCAAACACGGTACGCTGCAAGGATTCTCGTGTGGTCCCTGACGGCGCTGCTCGCCGCCTCGCACCCGGTGGTCGCGCAGCCCGTGCTTGGCATCGGCGGTTCGGCCGCCGGTTTGAACCGCCCCATGATGGACGCCGTGAGCGGGGCGCGCATGGATGTCGTCAGCGCGTTCGGCCAGGGCGGCACCGTCGTGGTGTTCTGGGGCAACCAGTGTGTATGGTCGCAGCGGTATGAAGAACGGCTGCGTCAGGTGATTCGGCAGGCCCGTCAGGATGGCGTGGCGGTCGTGCTGGTGAATGCCAACGATCCCGAGGCCTTTCCGAAGGAAAACGCGGAGGAAAGCCGGCAGGTCGCGCGCCGCGTCGGCGTGGACCGGTATTTTCTCGATACGGACGGGTCGCTGGCCCGGTCGATGGGAGCCCAGCGCATCCCGCACGTCTTTCTGTTCGATACGGCGCGGCAGCTGATGTACGCCGGCGGCATCGACGACAGCCCGGGCGACGCGGCGCTGGTGCAGAAGACGTACCTCCTCGACGCCCTGACCTCGCTGCGCACGGGCGCGGCGCCCGACCCATCGGAAACGCAGCCGTTCGGATGCCGGATCAAATTATAGGCTCTCCCGCGCCGGATCTGCGGGATGTCGAGGCCGGCTTTACGGGACTGCTCCCGGGCGACGACGCGGGTTTTGAGGCCATGTCGGAGGCCGTGGTGGCGTATCAGCGGGAAAGGAATCCGGTCTATGCCCGCTATTGCGAGGCGTTTCCCGGGTGGCGCATGCCGTATCTTCCGGTCGAGGCCTTCAAACATGCGCCGCTGCAGACCTGCCCTGCCGATGAGGTGGAGCTGGAGTTCGAGAGCAGCGGAACCGGGCAGGGGACGCCGAGCCGGCATGGGGTCTGCAAGGCGGCGGTGTATCGCCGGTCGTTCACGGAGCATTTCCGGCAGCTTTTCGGCGCCGGCCCGTACACTATCGTGGCGCATCTGCCTCATTACGCCGGCCGGGGCGCGCGCTCGTCCCTCCTCTACATGGTCCACGGCCTGATCGAAACGTTCGGTGACGATGCAAGCGGCTTCTTTCTGGAGGACGACGCATTGCTCCACCGGGCGATCGCGCAGAGCGGGGAGGCCGGCACACCGTTCATCCTGTTCGGCGCCGCGTTCGGCTTGCTGGATCTGGTGGAACAGGGGGCGTATGTAGTGCCCGACGGCGCCCTGGTGATCGAGACCGGCGGCATGAAAACGTTTCGCAGGGCGGTGGAACGGGAAGCGCTGCATGAGCGGCTGGCGGAGGGCTTTCGGGTTCCGCGCGAGCGGGTGTGGAGCGAATACGGGATGTGCGAGTTGCTGAGTCAATGCTACACGCGAGGGGGCGCGCTCTTTTATCCGCCGCCCTGGATGCGCGTGGAGGTAGTAGACCCCGAATCGCCGATGAACCCGGTGCCGGAGGGCAGCGACGGAGCGCTCGCGGTCATCGATCTGGCCAATATGTATTCCGTGTCGCCGCTGCTTACCCAGGATCGCGCGCGCAAGACCGGCGACGGGTTCCAGGTGCTGGGCCGGCTGAGCGGCGCGGCGTTGCGCGGCTGCAATTTCCTCCTGGAGCAACTGCGCTGACGGGGAGGCTCGAACGCGACACATCGATCGTATGGAACCAGATATTCTGACAGCGCCTGTAGAAATCGACGTGGAGGAAGAACGCACCATCTTCCTCCCGAACTTTCACGTCATCCTGCTCGACGACAACGACCATACCTACGAGTATGTCATCGAGATGCTCATGAAGCTGTTCGGGCACAGCCAGGAGAAGGCCTACCGCATGGCGTGCGACGTCGACCGGCAGGGGCGCGTCGTCGTCGATACCACCACGAAGGAGCGGGCGGAATTGAAGCGGGATCAGATCCACAGCTATGGCGCCGACTGGCGTATCGCGCACTGCCGCGGCTCGATGTCGGCCATCGTCGAGCCGGCCGAGTGACCGGGCGTCCGGCCGGCGAACCCTCTCCATCGACGCCGTCCCGAAGACCGCCTGTCATCAATCTGTTAAGATCTATCGCATCCGGCTGACGCGGGTTGCCCGATTCGAAGCAGGCTTCCTACTTTGTTGCGGTAACGAACGCTACGGGGCTATACACCCGGTTTTTCGCGCGCAATCGACAGGGGTTATCCGACCACCACACGGCCCCTTCATTCCTGGTTGCGCAGGGCGGTCGACACGCGGACCCGGATGGTCCGCCGTCTCGCATTCGCCGGCGGGAGAACGCAGGTCAGCCCGTTTTATCATACGAGGACCATCATGAAATCCTGGATTATCCTGGCAGCCTTGCTGTTGCTGGCGCCGGCCGCCGTGCACGCGCAGGGCGTCACCACCTCCTCCATATGGGGGAAAGTCACCGACCAGCAGGGAACGTCGCTTCCCGGCGCCAATATTGTGGCCACGCACCTGCCCTCGGGCAGCGAGTACGGCACGATCTCCGATCTGGACGGCAATTTCCGGATCCCCAATATGCGCGTTGGCGGCCCGTACGAGGTCGTCATTTCGTACGTAGGCTTCGAATCGTACACCCAGAACGGCATCACACTGGTGCTCGGACAGAGCCACGCCATCGGGGCGATGCTGTCCGAAAGCGCCGTTTTGCTCGATGAAGTGACCGTGATCGGGCTCGGCGGCGTGTTCGACGCCGACCGGACGGGCATCGCGTCTAACATCGACGAACAGTTGATCCAGGTCGCGCCGTCGATGGGGAGAGACATCGCCGACTTCGCCCGCCTCACGCCCCAGGCCTACGTCATCAACGATGACGACGACGGCCCGGCCATCTCGATCGCCGGCCAGAACAACCGCTTCAACACGATCTACATCGACGGTGCGGTGAACAACGACGTGTTCGGCCTTTCGGCCCAGGGCACGAACGGCGGCCAGACCGGAGCGACCCCGATCAGCATCGACGCGATCGAGGAATTTCAGATCAACATCGCTCCGTTCGACGTCACCCAGAGCGGTTTCACGGGCGGCGCCATCAACGCGATCACGCGCAGCGGCACGAACGTGTTCGAGGGGTCGGCCTACTACTACCTCCGCAACCAGACGCTCGTCGGCAAGACGCCGACCAGCGACCCGACGCTGACGCGCGAGCGGCTGGCCGATTTCTCGAACCAGCGCTACGGCATCCGGCTCGGCGGCCCCATCGTGAAGAACAAGCTGTTCTTCTTTGCGAGCGGCGAGCTGCTCCGTTCGGAGTCGCCGCGGCCGTTCAACGCCGGCGAGTACCGCGGCGCGTCCGCGAGCCGGCTCGCCGAGATCCAGACGGTGCTCCAGAACGAACTGGGCTACGACGCCGGCGATTTCGGGGCCAAGGCCGCGTCGCTAGACGACAACAAGCTGCTGGGGAAGATCGACTGGAACATCAGCCGGGATCACAAGCTCAGCCTGCGCCACAGCTACTCGCAGTCGGACAACACCGACGAGTTCGCCAGCACGGCTTCGACGATCAATTTCCGGAATAACGGGATCATCTTCCCGAACACGACGAACTCGACGACGATGGAGCTGAACAGCCTGTTCGGAACCCGCGTCGCCAACAAGCTGCTGCTCGGCTACACCCGGGTGAAGGACGACCGCGGCGTGGCCGGCCGGCCGTTCCCTTCGGTCAGCATCACCGACGGCGCCGGCTCGATTTCGCTGGGTCCGGAGCCGTTCTCGACCGCGAACCTCCTCGAGCAGGACATCTTTACCATCACCAATAACCTGAACCTGTTCAGCGGGCGCCACACCTTCACCCTCGGCACCCACAACGAGTTCTACG
>JAWKNW010000015.1 GCA_041391505.1 Rhodothermales bacterium | reverse complement strand
TACGCTATCGATCTCACCGGCCGGGTGGCCGTAGTAACCGGCGGCTACGGCGTGCTGGGCGCCGGCATGGCCGAGGCGCTTGCGGCGGCCGGCGCGAAGGTCGCTCTCCTCGGCCGCAACGCCGCGGCCGCCGGGGCGCGTGCCGAGGCGTTGCGGGCCGCGGGCGCGGACGCCATGACGCTCATCGCCGATGTGCTCGACGAGGTCGCGCTGAAGGCGGCGCGAACGCAGCTGCTCAAGGCCTGGGGCCGCGTGGACATCCTCGTCAATGCCGCCGGCGGCAACGTCGCCCGGGCGCGGACGGATAAGACGCCGGTGTTCGACATGCCGTTCGACGCGTTCGATGAGGTCGTCCGCCTGAATCTGCAGGGGACCGTCTACCCCACCCTGGTATTCGGCGAGGCGATGGCCGAGGCCGGCAGAGGGAGCATCGTCAACATCTCGTCGATGGCCGCCATGCAGGCGTTGAGCGGCGCGCCGGGGTATTCGGCGGCGAAGGCGGCGATCGACAACTTCACGAAGTGGATGGCGGTCGACCTCGCCCGCCGGCACAGCGCCGGCCTGCGCGTCAACGCCATCGCGCCCGGCTTTTTCGTCACCGAGCAGAACCGCGCCCTGCTCGTCCAGCCCGACGGCGCGTTCACCGAGCGCGCGCAGGCCATCCTCCGCAAAACCCCGATGGGCCGGT
Organism: Rhodothermales bacterium; assembly: GCA_041391505.1. NCBI lineage: Bacteria > Pseudomonadati > Rhodothermota > Rhodothermia > Rhodothermales > Rhodothermales bacterium. The sequence continues at coordinate 136,562 of JAWKNW010000015.1, read as the reverse complement.
TCGGGGAGCCGGCGGAACTGCAGGGCATCGTCGTCTGGCTCTGCAGCGACGCCGCGTCATTCGTGACCGGCGCCGTCATCCCGGTCGACGGCGGGTTCGGGGCGTTTAGCGGGCTGTAAGGCTCGAGATGACGAGGTGTTATAACGGCATCACGGGAATGCAGATGTCGCATTCAAAGACACCGGTGTCCGGGTCGTCGTCGGCATCGACGGGGTAATATTCAAAGCTGGGGCGGTTGTCGAGCTGATAGCCGCTCGCCGGCAGCCACTCGCGCAGCAGCCGCGTCCAGGCTTCCATGATGTCCGCCGCCGTCCCCTTGAACCGATAGGTCGCATAGACGCCGGCGGGGATCGTCGTTTTGAATGCCGGCCCCAGATCGGTATAGTCTTCCGGCACCTCCACGCAGGCATCGTACCGGCACTGGTCCGGGGCGGTGACGAAGGGGTCGTCGTGGCTGATGCCGTAGCGGGGCGAGCCGCCGAGTTTGCGGGTTACAGCCCAGGGGTAGTAGGTCTCCATCCAGAAGCGGGAGACGTCTTCGCCGTACGGTCCGACATAACGGAGATAGGCGATGGGGGCTGCGGGGCGGTCGATGAGTTTCACGATCATGTGTGCATCCGTGATTTGGTTGAGGATGCGCTCAAGATCCGGATAGCCCGCCGGCGATGCCTGATCGCGCTTGCCGTCCATCTGATCGGTCTTGCTATTCGTCACGTGTCCCCCGCTCCGGCGCCATGCCGTCGGCGACACGCCGAACCGGGCCTTGAACGCCCGCGCGAACGCCTCGGCCGACCCGAACCCGACCGCCAGCGCGGCCTGCAGCACGGAAAGCGACGGCTGGACGGCCAGCCGCTGGGCCGCCACCTCGAGCCGGCGCCGGCGGAGATAATCCCCCACGGTCTCCCCCATCAACGCCGTGAACAGCCGGTGGAAGTGAAACGGGGAAAAATGCGCGACGCCGGCAAGGGTGTGCACATCGAGCGGCGCATCGAGGTGCCGATCGATATGCGCCAGCACCCGGTGCATGCGGCGCGCGTATTCTTGCCGGTTGGGATCGGTCGACATCGGGAGTAGACGGCTGTGTGTGCAGAGCCGGTAACCCCGCAGCGTGGGCAGGAGATCCATACACGTCCTGCCGTTCTGCGCGCCAACCATGACATCGCGTCGACGGATCAGGGCTCCACCCTTCCGTTCAGGCGCGTATCGAGGCGAAAGAAATGGACGCCGGCCGAGCGTGCGTTCTCAATGTCCTGACGGAACGGTGGCGATAACTTCGGATTTTTTGGCGTATCCTTGAGCCGAGCGGCTCCGCGAGTGACCAAGCATCACAACGCGTGACCCGCAAACGCCACCTCACCGACTTCAACCGTGCCCCCCTCGCCTCCGCCAACCTGAGATGGGAATGAAATACGGTTTCCAGGCGCTCTGTACTTTGAGCATGCTCTGTCTCGTTTCGGATGCCCTCTATGCCCAGTCATTTACCCCGCTCGGGGACTTGCCAGGGGTCAATTTTAGTAGCCTGGCTTCGGGTGTGTCAGCTGACGGAGCCGTGGTCGTCGGTGTGAGCAACACCGACCTGAACGGGGCCAACTTTGCGGCATTTCGTTGGGAGAACGGGGTGATGGCGAACCTGGGCGACCATCTCATGCGCGGCAGTGTGGCTGTAGGCGTCTCCGCCGATGGGAGCATCATCGCAGGTGAATCCATAGACGCCAGAAACGACCCGGTCCCGGTGCGATGGGTCGATGGCACCCTGGAACTGCTCGCCATTCCCGGCGGTGAATTTCGACGGGCCCGAGTACGGGCGATTTCAGGTGATGGCACCGTGATCGTCGGTCAGCATACGGACACGGCTGTCAATGCCATCAAATGGGTACAGGGCGAACCCTCGCTGCTGCCCTCCTATGAAGGGCATACGAACGCTATAGCCTACGATGTCGCGAACGATGGTAGCCCGATCGTCGGCCAGGGTGATGTCTCCTTTGGGACTCCTCATGCCGTAATGTGGTTTAATGGGGGTACAATAGCCAGCGACATACACCCCCCCGGGTGGGACAGGTCGAGTGCTCAGGCTGTTTCAGCAGACGGCAATGTCATTGTGGGCTGGGTGGAGCGTGGGGCCGCTCCGAATGTCGACAGGAAGCCATTTCGTTGGGAGAATGGTACGCTTTCGGTTCTTGAAACCCCGGGGTACGCGACCGCGACCGCGGTGTCGGGCGATGGGTCGGTGGTTATCGGATACGATTCAAGCATCCCGGCTCCCGCTATCTGGACCGCAGACGACGGCTGGCGTAACCTGATCACGGTATCGACCGAACAGCAAATTGACCTGCAAGGCTTTACCCAGTTCTATCCACCAACCGCCATTTCAGACGACGGACTGACCATCGCGGGGTCGGGCGTCAATGCCGCCGGCTTTAATGAAGCCTACCTCTTGAAACTGGCCGGGCCGTCGCAGGAGGACCTTGTCGTAAACGACACACGCGACCTGGAAGACGATTCTGCGAGCGACGAGGTCTGCGACGTGGATGCAAACGAAGCCGGCGAACAATGCACGCTGCGTGCGGCCATCCAGGAGGCGAACCGGCGCGGGGGAGGCACCATCACGTTCGACCTGCCGGGAAGCGCCGTGCCATCCATCCAGATTGGGGACGTGGGTCTTCCTCCCGTTGAATCCAGGATTACCCTGGACGCGACCACGCAAAGCGGCGGCTGGGTCGAGCTGGTTGGCCCCGGCGTGGAGAGCGCTTCGGAGATTACGGGCATTGAGATTGCGTCCGGCGGCGGCGGTTCCATCGTGCGTGGGCTGGTGATTCATGGATTCCGGAAAAGCGGCATCGCCCTCGCATCCGGAGCCGACGGTAACGTGATCGAGGGAAACCGAATCGGCACGGATGTAACCGGCACGCTGGCTCGAGGAAACGGGATGGGGACGTCCATACTCCCCTATTCCGACTTCAACTTCGATCCTACGGTGGGCGGTATCAACTGGCCTGGACTGCTTATCGAATCATCAAACAACCGGATCGAAGGAAACACCATCGCCGGCAACTACGGCCCCTCTCTCTTCAGCGGAAACACAGGTGTTGACGTACTCATCCTGCCGTATGCGGATACCAATGTACTGGTTGGAAATCGAATCGGCGTAGGGGTCGACGACGAGCCGATTGCGTTACCCACGCCGTCTGACTTATTTGATATTTATATCGGACTCTGGATTCTAGGCGCGAAGAACAACCACATCGGAGAGGGTGGAGAACCAGGAGGCCCTACTTCTTGCCAACTCAGTACGTGCAACAGGATCGCGGGACACCAGGTCGAAATCCGGCTTGGAACGCGCGACTCTAAGTGGCCCGTTCCAACTTCCGGAACCCTTATCACGGGCAATGTGATCGGCAAGAGGCTTCCTACCCGTGGGATGCAGACGAACACGGGCATACAAAGCTGGCGCGCGCAGTCGCCGCAAATCGCAAACAACTCCATCTATGGTTTTACCCACGGCGTGGTCCTGGAGGAAACGGAAGGAGCCGTTGTGCAGGGCAACTTTATCACGTCGGATGAGCTGAAAGTGGCTGTATCCGTGGAGCGGGAGTCGCAAGGCGCACTCAGGACGGGCTTGTTCTTCAGCGGGAGGACGACGGTGCACCAGAACCGGATTGTTTCCCCGTCCATTGCCGTCCTGGCCAATCCCGGCGACGTGATTACGAACAATACCCTGTCCGGCGGCAGCGCGGACGTATCGGTCTATACATTTGACGAATCTACCTCCCCGTCCGCACGCATTTCCCAGAACACGCATTCGTCGTCAAGTACCCGCATGGAATCGATTTTCCTGGGTGGGGTCGACTACCAGGGTGGAGCGATAACACCCCGACCGAATCGATATGAGCGGCGCAACGACTGGTTGGATACCGACGGCTACCAGAACGCACCGGTTATCAGCTTCGCGAAGAGGGAAGGAACGGCCGTGACCGTAGGAGGAACCCTACGGTCGAATGCCCTGGCATCGTCCTATCTGATAGAGGCCTTCGCCTGCGAAGAAATCGGCAGATTTTGTACGCTCACCTACATCGGCAAATCCGAGATTATTGCTTCGATACCCTATACCGGCTTCCGATTTACCCTTCCGGATGTCCCTGCCGGCATTAAATACCTGGGGTTTACGGCCACACGTGAGGACAATGCCGCCACGAGCGAAATGGTTGGCGGCCCCACGATCGTGTCGACAGATGCTTTTTCCGAAGCAGAGATCCGTGTCGCGCCGGGGAGCCAGGTGAGCGCGCAAGGAATGACACTCACCCTGAGAGGAGGCCCGGAGAAACGTGCCCGGCACACCCCGGGCGATACCGCTACCGTGTTTGTGACCCGGTACGATCTATTGCCCGACACCAGCATGTATGCAGAGGCGTCGGCTATGTCATCGAGCGGTGCCTTGGTACAACCGTCGGCTGTCGCGGCACGAACCTGGTATCTGGGTGAATTGGGCTTGAGCGAACAAACGCGTGGCCCGGATGATGCCATCCCCTTTGACCTGTGTTTCGACGCAAGCGACGTTGTAGTCGCTACCGCCCTTGAGTCTGTCGTCGTCATGCAGCGGCCCGGAGGCGCCGCGTTGGCGTGGCAACCGTTGGCGACGGACTTGCTGGAAGAAAATGGAACTCCCTATCTCTGTGCCGGCGGACTGCGAACCCTGGGAGAGTTCGGATTCGGTGGAGAGGCGATGGCTTTTCCGGTTGTGCGCGAAAATGAAACGGGCGAATGGCCCGCGTCCATTGAATTATCTTCGGCGTATCCCAACCCCTTCCAGGCGAGCACTACGTTCACCCTTTCAATGCCCCTGGCTGGATTCGCGTCGATTCGGGTGTACGATGTCGTCGGGCGTCACGTGGCCACCCTGTTCGAAGGCGGTATGAACGCCGGCACGCACATCGTCCGCTTTGATGCGGACCGGTTTGCCAGCGGCGTCTATTTTATCCGGGCGGAGGCCCACGGCGTCGGCCAGACGCGGAGCGTCACGCTGATGAGGTGACCCTCGGGCGATCGGCATGCCCATGCCGAACCTTCGACGCGTCGATTCCATCTTGCATCCCAGGGCTGATCCGGATCGAAGGTAAACGAGCATCACCACGGTGTTGAAGCCGAAATAGCTGCTGGGACGCCCCAACGCGCGAGCTTTACCCGGGGACTCTGTCCATCTCTCCACGCCTCCGACGGAATCGGTCGAGACGGATATTAGATTTTGGCGTATCCTCCCGTTCCCAACGTGCTCAGCACCCAGCACCGATGATCCCCTGGCCTCGCCGGCGTCACCCAGCCCCCATCCATCACCCCATGCACCTCACCGACGACGACCGCGCCCTCCTCGCCGGCGACCACGGCCCGGCCGCGCAGATGGCCATGTCGATTCTCGTGCGCATGCTGCCGGTCTACGGCGTCGACCGGCTGCTGGACATCAGCGCGGCGCACATCGATAGCACGGTGTTTATGGGGGATGCGACCATGGAATTCGCCGAGCGGCTGGCCGCCCTGGGCGCCAAGGTGCGGGTGCCCTCGACGCTCAACGTCAGCGGCGTCGACGAGCACGGGTGGGAGGAATGGCCTGTGCCGGGCGACCATGCCATGAAAGCGCACCGGCAGATGGTGGCCTACCGCTCGATGGGCACCATCCCGACGTGGACCTGCGCGCCGTACCAGACGGAGCATCGCCCGGTCTTCGGCCAACAGATCGCCTCGGGCGAGTCGAACGCCATCTGCTTCTTCAATTCGGTGATCGGCGCGCGGACGGAGCGGTATCCGGATCTGCTGGATATCTGCTGCGCCATCACGGGCCGGGCGCCGGCCGCCGGCCTCCATCTGACCCCCAACCGCGCCGGCACCCTCCTCCTGCGCCTCGAAGGCGTCCCCCGCCGGCTGCAGGAGGACGACGCCTTCTACCCCGTCCTCGGCCACCTGATCGGCCGGCTCGCACCGAACCAGGTGCCGGTCATCGAGGGACTGGCGGTGACGCCGACGGAAGATCAGCACAAGGCGGTCTGCGCCGGCGCCGCCTCGTCGGGCGCCGTGGCGCTGTATCATATGACCGGCATCACGCCCGAGGCGCCGACCACCGAGGCGGCGTTTCAGGGGCGCGCGCCGGCGCGGACCGTCGTCGTGACGCCGGCGATGCTGCGCAAGGCCCTCGGCGAGCTGAGCACGGCGCAGGGGGATCGGCTGGACATGGTCGTGCTCGGCAGCCCCCACTTTTCGCTCGACGAGTTCCGGAAGCTCGCCCCGCTCGTCGCCGGCAGGACGAAGCATCCCGATGTCACCTTCCTCGTCACCTGCAGCCGGGCCGTCCGCGAGATCGCGGAGCAAACCGGGCTGCTCGACGCCTACCGCGCCTTCGGCGGGCGCATCACCGTAGACACCTGCCCGCTGACCACGCCGATGCTGCCCGGATCCATCAAACACATGATGACCAACTCGGCGAAATATGCCTACTATTCGCCGGGGCTCCTCAACACGCAGATCGCCTACGGCCGGTTGGCCGACTGCGTCGAATCGGCCGTGGCGGGCCGCATCCTGCGGGACGAATCGTTATGGAACGCGTGATCAAGGGCCGGCCGGTGGTGCCGGGCGAAGCCGAGGGGCCGGCGCTGGTGAGTGACGAGCCCATCAGTTTCTGGGGAGGATACGACCAGCGGACGGGCGAAATCATCGACCGCCGGCACCCGCTCTCCGGCCGGATCGCCGCCGGCTGCATCCTCGTCCTCCCCTTCACCCGCGGGTCGAGCACGTCGACGGCCATCCTGCTGGAATCCGTCCGCGCCGGCGTGGCGCCGGCCGCCATCGTCAGCATGGACGTCGACACCTTCATGGCGCTCGCCTCGGTGGTGGCCGACGAGATGTATGGCCGGCCGATCCCCATCGTGGCGCTTGCTGAGGCGGACTTCCGCCAGATCACCGCCGGCGCACGGATCCGGATCGAGGCAGACGGCACCCTCCAGCTCTCGTGACGGGCCGGCCGCGACGGGTCCGACTCAGACGCGCCGCGGCCTTTCGACCGGTTGGTCTTACGGCTGTGCGAGGAGGGTTCTGGCCGTGTTGGCCGCCGTCTGGCTCTCGATGTGGAGATGGGCATCGAGCGCCTTCTGGAAGTGGAGTTGGCTGGCGGCCGCGTCGCCGATGGCCCGGTAGATCTGGCCGGCGCGGTAATGCACCATCGCGTCGCCCGTATCGAGCCGCATGGCCTTTTCGATCGGGGCTACGGCTTCAGCGGAGCGCCCCAGCCGGTGCAGGACCCAGGCGTAGGTCTCGTTCGCATGGAGATGGCCGGGCCGGCGGGCGATTTCGGCCTCCGCCAGGCGCAGCGCGTGGTCGAGCCGGAGGCCGCGGTCGGCGAGGAAATCCGCATATTCCATCCGGTTGTTTTCTCCCATACGGGCGGCCTCCTGGAAGCTGGCATCGACCCGATCCAGATAGGCCTCTGCGGCCGCGGAAGCCCCCTGTACGGACTGGATCTCGGCCAGCCGTTCGAGAAAAGCGGCGCGCGGTTCGAGCCCATACGCCTCTTCGAGCCCCGCGACGGCCCCCGCGTAGTCGCCTTCGAGCTCGGCGATGTGGCCCAGGCCGGCGATGGCTTGCGCATAGCCGGGCGTCTCTTCCAGGATACCCTCGAAGACGCGCCGCGCCACCTCCAAATCGCCCTTCCCCAGGTAGAGATTCGCGAGGTGCGTGAGCGCCCAGGCGCGGTCGGCCTCGCCCACGACGCCGGCCTGCGCGGCCATCGTCATCGCGGACAGGGCGCCGTCGGTGTCCCCGTGGAGTTCGCGCAGGTACGAGGCACGCGCATAGGCAGCCAGACCCGGATGCATCCCCAGCAGGGCGTCGTTGGCGGCGACCGCTTCATCGTATTCGCCGAGTTCCACGAGCGCATCCACCAGCACCCCCTGGATAAACGAATCGTGCGGGTACGCCGCCTGGAGCCGTTCTGCGGCGACGCGCGCGTCGTCGAATCGGTGCAGGGTATTGAACAGGGACGCCTGGAGCGCCAGGGCGTAATAATCGTCCGGATCGCGGGACAGGGCCTGCTCGATGCGCTCTTTCGCGAGCGGGACGTACGTCAGCTCTTCCCCGGACGCGTGCGCTTTCTGGAGGTACACCTGGGCCAGACGCGTGTACGCCTCGCGATCGTCCGGCGCCTTGCGGATCCGGTCTTCGTAGAAGGCGATCGACGCATCGGTGTTGATGAACAGCGACGCCGGCGTGGTGGGCGCCACCGCGACCTCCGGCTCATCGGGGAGCGGCTTGAGCCACAAAAAGACCAGCGTGCCGACGAGCGCGACGACAGCCGCCATCGCAAGGAAATGGGTGCGTGTTTCTAGCTTGGATTTCATGATGACGATGTGTTGGAATGAATGGCCGGCGAGCGGTGATCGCGTGCGATGAGAAGGCCCTCCGATGCGCCCCGCGGACGCAGGACCTCCGGTCGTGGAGGGACCTCCCGAAGACGTGTCCTCAGGAAGTCCCTCCGCTGCCGGGCTGCGCCTCTTCAGGCAAAACCCCGTTATTTCACCAGGATCGCCTGCTTCGTCTGGATCGACTTCCCGTCGGCCTCCAGACGGTAGAAATAGGTGCCGCTGGGCAGCGACGAGGCGTCCCAGTCGAGCTGGTGATTCCCGGTACCGTGCTCCCGGTTCACCAGGGTCGACACGAGCCTGCCCTGCACGTCGTAGACGCGGATCGCCACGTTGCCGGGCCGGGTGACCTCGTAGGAGATGGTCGTCGACGGGTTGAACGGGTTGGGGTAGTTCTGATCGAGCATGAACGCGCTCGGGACGCCCACGCCGAGCCCTTCCACGGAGACGGGCAGGTTCATCGGGTCGAGGGCCGTGAGCTGTTTCACGTAGTCGAACCCGCGATGCGGCGACGCCTGGTACGGGAAGACGTCCAGCAGGCGCACGTCGTTCGCCACCGGGCCGGCGGTATAGTTCAGCGCGCCGACCAGCATCTCCGACGCGAGGTCGCTGTAGTCGCTGGCTGTGGCGTCGTCGAACGGCAGGCCCACGGCCGCCAGCACGAGGCCGCCGACGGCCTGGAGCGCGATCGTCGTCACATCATCCTCGAGCCGGCGTCCGTTCGGGAAGCCGTCCATGTGCGGGATGAATTCGACATCGGCGGACGTGTTGTACGGAGCCGCCGTGAGGCCGAGCACGGCCGTCCGCACGAGGCCCTGACGGGCGTAGAGGTCGAACTCCTCGCCGGAGCGCTCCGTCGTCGGGGTCGCCATGTTGAGGCGAAGCATGTCGCCGCCGTACAGGGTGCCTTCCGCGTCCTGCGTGACCGGCAGGAAATTGTGGATGAACGGCTTGCCGGCGCTGAGCGGGCCGCCCGTCTTTCCGGTAGCCAGCTGATAGGGTATCGCGTTCGGGACGCCGAAATAGAAGATCGGGTAGAGGTCCACGAGGCGCGGCTGCCCCTCGCCGACGAGGCCGCCGGCGAGCGGGACCGCGAAGGCGGTGCCCGAGAGATCCAGCGGCGGGTCGATCTTGGTCACCTCGAACGCGCCATCCTTCCCGTTGCGGAAGTTGAGCCCCGGCATCCCGTCGCCGTCGATATCGCCGAGCGCCGGGTAGGAGCGGGAGGGCATGCGCAGCGCGGCGAGGGCCGGGACGGCGGAGCCGAACTGGGTGTCATCCATATACAGCCCCAGCTCCGGGTTGGCGAAGTACGCGATGAACGACTGTTCGGCCTCGCTGTAGGGGGAGGTGGCGTTCCAGCGGTCTTTTTCGCCGATCGGGATGACGGCTTCGTTGGTCAGCGGCATGCCGAGCCGGGACACCTGCACCCAGGGGCCGGAATAGGTCGGCTTGTCGCCTTCGGGCGAAAGCGTCGTGATCTGCGGCCGGCTCGCGGACGCCCAGACGCCGATCACGTAGTTCGGATCGAGGATGTTGTCCGCTTCATCGGGTCCGTACCCGTCTTTTTGCAGGTATTCGATGGGGATCTGGAGCGAGATGGTGTGGACGTTGAAGCCGGCCACGGCATCGCGGGCGTTGTTCGAGTTGGACGGGTCCATCCCGTACTGGCCGCGCGTCTGGCCCAGGTCGAACACGCCGCCCAGATCCACGAAAAACGCGTCGTCGCGCGGGCCGGCGAACACCACTTCGCCCGTCGACGCCGTCATGATGGCGTCATTGACGAGGCTCTCGTAGTCGGCGTTCAAGCCGGCGGCGCCCTCGATCGAGCGTGGCCCGATGTTGTTCGGCGGCACGATGCCGTCGTCGAGGATCGTCATGAACGAAGCGCCGCCGTCAGTGCTCTTTTCGACGGTATAGGTCGTTTTCAGGTTTTGTTTTCCAAGCCGGATGTTGAAGAAGGTCGTCGGATCCTCGTTCTCCTGCTGGAAGGTGAACCGATAGGTGATGTCGTCCTTGGCCGATCCGAGCGCGCCCACGGACGTCTTGTTTTTGATGTGGATCTCGTACCGGATATGTTCGCCGAAGGTGTTGTAATTCGGCCCCCCTTCCGGTAGCTGGAGGGGGATGTAGTTGGCGATGATGGTGACGGTAGACGGGTCGTCGGGCGACCGGAACGCATACAGGTCCGTATTGTCGGCCAACGGATCGTTGCTGATGAGCGGCGCTTCGCGGTGGCTGGATGCATCGCCGAAGTCCGGCCGCATCAGCCCTATCGCCGCGATTGCGACGAGTACGGACATGAACAGGTAGCGTGTTATTCGCTTCATGGGTATCTCTATCAAGTGAAACAGGGTCGACTCCTCGGGGAGCGACACACGGTGATAGAGGATATCCGGTCTTTCCGCTTACCTGCCAGATCGAAAGGTGCTCACAATCCGCTCAATCGGAGGCCGATCGCGCTCATTCTCCGATTTCGCGCTGCCAGAGCATCTCGGCCACGCGATCCACGCCGGCCATGAGGTGTCGCCGGAACGTGCTGTACGGGACGCCGAGTTGTTCGGCCGCGATCTCCTGCGACGGCGCCGGCTTGAGGTAGGTCTTTTCGAGGGCGCGGTACAGCTTCCGGTCGCGCGGGGCGCCGTCGAGCGTGGCGGCGGCGGCATCCAGGAGGCCGCAGAGCGTCTGAATCCGATCGGCGGCATCCGCATCGGGGGCGCCGGCTTCGATGACGAGGCGCGAACGGAGCAGCGGGTTTTCGCGCAGGCGCTCGGGCCGGCTAAACGCCTTCAGGGCCTCCCGCACGGCGACGAGAAAGTCTTCCCGACTCAGCACGAACACCGACGGCTCGGCAGGCGCCGGCGCGCCGGCGTATTCGGGCGAGGGCACCCGGCTGGCGAGCCGCGACAGCCATTCGGCCGGCGGCGTCACCCGCCAATCGTGGCCGTACACCCCCATCTTCGACCGGTCGGTGGGATAATCGGCGTCGGGGAAGCGGTGGAGGTCGACGTAGGCGAAAATCATCTTCCAGAGATCGGGGTCGGCGCAGGGCAGGAAGGAAAAGGCAAGCCCCGGTATCGTGAGATACATGCGCACCATCTGGATAAAACACATGCTCTGGATGAGCGACAGGTCCTGATAGGTCTCGCCCGACATCCAGAAGCGAAAGTGGACGGCGCACTCGCCTTCGCGGAGCGGCGCGTGCCGGCGCAGGAAGTCCATCGCGTGTGCCACGGCGGGGTCTTCCAGGTCGGCGTCTTCGGGCGTCAGGAGGATGGGGAGCAGCATCCCGAGCGGCCGGCCCGTGCCGTCGCGGTAGACGCGGACGTGCTCCGGCTGTCGCTCCAGCCAGCGCCTGGCCCAGGACGCCGGCCCATCCCCCTCATGGTGCGCGACCATGTCCACCAGTGGGTCGATGTCATCCGGTCCGAGCGCGTCATCCACGATCGGGTTTTGCGCGGTCTGCTCGTTCCAGTCGCTTTGCAGCTGGGTGAAGATGGGCTTGAGGAGCGGGTTTTCGCGGTGGAGGTAGAGAAAATCGATCAGCCGCTCCCGCATTTCAGGGCCGCTGGCGTCTTGCAGATGGCCGATGTAGTACGTCCGGGCTCGCCGATGCAGCTCGGCGTGCCAATCGGGCTCGCGCCATTGGAGGTCGGCGACGAGCACCTGGCGCGCCATGTCGTGGGGAAAGAGGCCGGCCGGGCCGGCGTCGATGAACGAGAGGGTGCGCAGCCACTCGAAGACGCCGTGGGCGTCGTCGGGGTCCAGGAGCGTTCGCAGCGTCTGCTCCGTCGTCTGTCGCACGGCGGCGCAGACGTACAGCGCCCGGCGGTGTTCGGGCCCCGGCGCCTCGTCCAGAAAATGCGTGAGAAGGGCCTGGACGATGTCGGGGGACGCGTCGGCGCCGGCGGCGTCGGGGCGCTGTTCGACCATGTCGCTCATGAGCGAAAGCGCCAGCGGATACCCGTGCGTAAACGAAAGGATAGCGCGATGCCTCGCGTCGGGTACCTGCCGCTTCTGCAAGTAGGCGAGGCTTTCGGACGTACTCAGGTTGCGCAACGGAACGGCGCGGACCAGCGCCTGCCAACCCGGATCGATGCGCCACGCTACGGACGGTTTAAAACGGCCGGCAAAAACAACGATGACCCGGTCCGACAACGCCGGCAGAAACCGCTCCCGCAGCCACCAATCGAGCGGGCGGATCGTTTCCGTGGTATCGAACAACAAGACGTGCCGTTCGGGCGATCCGTTCAACAGGTCGATCACGTCCGCCCCGGCCGGTGCGCCCATCATCGCGCCCAGTGCGCGCAGCATCGCGTCGGGCGAAGGCTCCAGCGTGCGGGTATCGATGTAGCCGGGCCGCCAGCCGCAATGCTTCGCCCGCTCGGCGAACATATGCAACAACGAGGTTTTGCCCACGCCTCCCGGGCCGTGGACAAAGAGCACGGAATACGGTCGCTCCACAGCCGTCAACGCCTGGTCGAAAAGGTCGAGTTCTTCCTGCCGGCCGACAAACAAGCGTTGCCGCGCAGCATGAAGCAAATCCGCAAACCGGGTATACATGAAGGGCTGCTTACTGTCGTTTTTCTGCCTATGAAAGCAAGGGTAAGGTACGCGATCGGTGGCAATCATGCTGCAAAGCCCCCCGGCCGGCGCCCGCCCATATCACAGCCGGTGAGCGGAATTTGATCACATCTTGATCTTCCGATCGAGCACTGGCATGCTGTACGTTCTACGTTGTGAGCCAATCTCCAGGCAGGCGCTCTACCGTCGAATAACAGCACCTGCTTACCAGAATCTCCGATCAACATGAAAGTCTTTTATCTCGCCCTCACCCTCTGCCTGATCGCCGTGGGCAACCGCCGGGCGGAAGCCCAGACGCCGCAGAGCGACCTCGTCGGCGTCGTCTTTGATTCGACCACCTTGCGTCCGCTTCCCTCGGCCACGGTCTTCCTGGAAGAGCGCGCCTCGGGGGTCGCCACGGATAGCCTCGGCCGGTTTTCGTTCGTCGGATTGCCGGGTGGCGCGTACACGCTGACGGTGCGCATGATCGGCTATGCGCAAACCCGCACCCGTGTGACGGTGGACGCGGGATCGCGTCTGGAAGTACGGATCGCCTTGCAGGTCGATGCCATCGACCTCAACGAAATCGTCACGGAAGCCGAGCGTCCGTTTTCGGCCGCCTCGTCGGCCACCGTCCGCGCCCTCGACCTGCGGACGCGCCCAACTCGCTCTGCCCAGGACCTGCTCCAGCTCACGCCGGGCCTTATCACCGCGCAACACGCCGGCGGCGGCAAGGCGGAGCAGATCTTCCTGCGCGGGTTCGATGCCGACCACGGCACCGATGTCGCCATCGCGGTCGACGGCATGCCCGTCAACATGGTTTCCCATGGCCACGGACAGGGCTATGCCGACCTGCACTTCCTCTTGCCGGATGTCGTCGAACGGATCGACGTTGCAAAAGGGCCCTATGACGCGCGATACGGCAATATGAGCACTGCGGGTGCCGTCGCGTTCACCACCCGCGATCACCTGAACGAGAACCAGTTGCGCGCAGGGTTTGGGCAGTTCAACACCGCGAATGTCACCGCCCTCTATCAGATCCCGCTACCCGGCACCGAGCACCAGGGTGCGTATCTGGCCGGTCAGTTTAACTCGACCGACGGCCCCGTCGAAAGTCCGCAGGGATTTCAACGCTTCAACATTTTCGGGAAGGTCCATACCCATCTCAGCGAGAACACCCGACTCGCACTCAGCGTCAGCGGATTCAGTTCGGCCTGGAATGCCTCCGGCCAGATACCGGCCCGAGCCGTAGCCCAGGGTTTGAACCGTTTCGGCAGCCTGGACGACCTCGAAGGGGGCACGACGGGCCGGCAGGACATCAACCTCATCTATAGCGCCGATACAGGCGACGCGTCCTTTACGCTGCAGGGTTACTCAAGCCGCTACACGTTTAAACTCTTCTCAAACTTCACGTATTTCCTGGAAGACCCCGTCCGCGGCGACATGATCGAACAGACCGACGACCGCCGGCTGTACGGGTTGAACGGCCGGTATAGCCGGTATCATCCACTCGATGCGATCCCGGCGCGCACCACGATGGGCGGCGGGTTCCGCGGCGACGACGCCGATGTCCAGCTATGGAAGAGCCCCGACCGGGTACGGAGCGCCGGCCTGATCGATGCCACCGTCGTGGAGCGCAACCTGTATCTGTGGGTGCAGGAAGAACTCTTTTTTGCCGACTGGATCCGTCTACAACTGGGGCTTCGTGGCGACTACTTCACGTTCGACGTCGACGATCATCTGGACGGCACGGAATCCGGGCTGCCGCATGCGTCGGGGTTCGCCCAGCAAGCCATCCTCAGCCCGAAGGCCAACCTGGTCGTCTCGCCGGCACCGGGACTCGACCTCTTCGCCAATGTGGGCAGCAGTTTTCATTCGAACGATGCCCGCGCCATCGTACAGGGCCAGCGCGTTCGTGAACTCGCCAAGGTATATGCGCGGGATGGGCTCACCGACGCTCAGATCGACGCGCAGCTGGCAAACCAGCAGCTGGACCCGGGTCTGCGCCGGGTCGGCACCCTGCCCCGCGCCGTGGGTGCCGAATTGGGGTTGCGTGCTCATCTCGGATCGCGCGCCCATATTGCGGCTGCAGCCTGGGTGCTCGATCTCGAAAACGAGTTTGTTTATGTAGGAGATGGCGGCTTTACCGAACTGAGCGGAGCCACCCGCCGCCACGGGCTCGACCTCGAAGCGCGGGTGGCGGTGACGCCCTGGCTCACAGCCGACGCCGATGTGAACCTCGCGCGCGGCCGCTTCGTCGACGAGCCGGCGGGCGAAGATGCCGTGCCGCTCGCCCCTCGAGTTACCTCAACCGGGGGGCTCACCCTGACGCGGCCGGCCGGCTTTGAGGCCAGTCTGCGCTATACCCGCGTCGGCGACAGGCCGGCGAACGAGTCCGGCACGGTAACCGCCGAGGGATACAGCCTCGTCAACCTCTTCCTCGGGTACCGTCTCGGGCGCGTACGGGTCACGGTCGCGCTCGAGAACGTACTGGATGTAGCCTGGAACGAGGCCCAGTTCGACACCGAATCGCGTCTTCGCAACGAGGCCGGGCCGGTTTCGGAGCTGCACTTCACCCCGGGAAATCCGCGTAACGTGCGCGTGGGGCTGAGTTATCTCTTCTAGCACACCGCTACCCGCCGGCTCATCCGGCCCAATTCGACACCTCCGGCCCCTCGAATCGCGCTCCACGCGCCCGACGCGCCGGCCGGAAACAATGTGGCCGGCTTCGTCTTACCTGTATATCAACACATTGCGCGGCGACGTTCCACGTCGTGTCGCCGCGCCGCTCTGGCAACTATCTCTGGGAGATCCCTGCGACCCGGTCCACCGGCCGGGCGCATGCGGATTCCCGACCGGTCAACCCCGCGCGCCCGCTACGGCCGCGCATCGCAGCCACGGCTTCCCCTTCGTTCGAACGCCGCGCCCCCCGGCCGCGGCGTATTCCGCGCAGCCCGGCTGCCTCACATCGTCTCAGCATGCGTATGGACGATCGCCAGATCCTCAAACCCGGGAGTGCCCCCGACCGTGCCGCTCCGACACCCCGATCCGGACCGTTCTGGCTGGCGGAGTGGTTCGTGCAGCCATCGCTGAACCTGGTCACCGGGCCGGCGTCCGAAACCCGGCTCGAACCGCGCGTGATGGAGGTCCTGGTTTGCCTGGCGCAGGCCGGCGGCCGCGTGGTCACACGCGACGAGTTCATGGATCGCGTATGGGGGGACGTGGTCGTGACGGACGACGTGCTCGCGCGGTGCATTTCAGATCTGAGGAAAAGCCTTGGCGATGAGGCCGCGGCGCCCCGCTTCATCGAGACGATCCGAAAATCCGGGTACCGGCTGCTGCAGCCGGCCCGCTACGACCTCGATGCCGCTGCCGGGGTGCTGCCGGACCTGCCGACCGACCCGACGCGGCAAACCCGGATGAAAGCGCGCCGATGGGGCTTCGTCTTCGCCGGCAGCGCGATCGCGTTGCTCGTCGGCTTTGCGATGAAGATCCTCCTCGAGCCCTCCCCCACGCAGCCCCAGGTGCTCCCGTTCACCAGCTTTCCGGGAGAGGAGATCGACCCGTCGCTCTCCCCCGACGGCGAAGCGATCGCGTTCGCCTGGAACGGTGGCACGGGCGATGCCTTCGAGTTGTACCTGAAGCAGGTCGGCGGCGAGGCGCCGCTCCAGCTCACACGGGCGCCGGGCAACGAGCGCGACCCTGCGTGGTCGCCCGACGGCCGGCAAATCGCGTTCATCCGCGAAACCGATGCGGGATGCAGCATCTTCGTCGTACCCGCGCTCGGTGGCGGCGAACGCGAACTGACCGCGTTTGAAGGACGGGACATCCAGGGGCTCCTGTGGTCCCAGAGCGGCGACTACCTCGTATTTTCCGCGCAGCAAGCCCCGTACAGCGCCTTCGGCATTTACCTGCTGGAGATTGCCACGGTCACGGTGCGCGAACTCACGACACCGCCCGACTCCTACTATGGCGACACCTCGCCGGCCTTTTCGCCGGACGAGTCGCGCCTCGCCTTCGTGCGCAGCATCGCGCCGCCCATCCAGGATATCTACACCGTCTCGCTCCGCGGCGACGCCGCGCCGGAGCGGCTGACTACGGACCATACCGAGGTCACGGGGATCGCGTGGGATCCCGACGGCCGGCACCTCCTTTTTGCATCGCGGCGGGGCGGGATGTCGAGCCTCTGGAGCATCGCGACGTCCGGCGGCACCCCTACCTGGGTGGCTACCGCCGGCGACAACGCCAACCTGCGCGAACCGTCGATCGACCGGAGCGGCGACCGGTTGACCGTGGAGCAGCATACATCCTACACCAATATCTGGCAGCTTCATCGGGCCCAGCCGCCGAGGCCGCTGATCGTCTCCACGCGCTGGGATTCGGATCCGGCCATCGCCCCCGACGGATCGAAACTCGCGTACGTATCCAACCAGTCCGGATCCCACGAAATCTGGATCAGCGACGCCGATGGCGGCAACGCGTACCAGTTGACCCAGCTGGGCGGCGCCTTCCTCGGGTCGCCGCGCTGGTCGCCGGACGGCGCGGCGCTCCTGTTCGTTTCGTGGGAGCGCGGGAATGCGGATATCTACGAAATCGATGTGGCCGGCGGTCGGCCGGAGCCCGTCCTGGCCTCCCCCGCCGACGAACTCGCGCCGTCGTGGTCCCGCGACGGACGCTGGATCTATTATGCCACGAACGCCCGTGACCGCTGGCAGATCTGGCGCGCACCCATCCGGCATCCTGCACCCGCTGACAGCACCGCGCTGCCCGACTCCCTCGGGCACGCCGCGGCGGATACCGCCGCCGTCGTCACCGACGGCCTGGCCGCAATCGAATCGGACGATGGGACGGCCCTCTATTTCATGAAGCCCAACGACACCGGCATCTGGCGCTACCTGCCCGAACAGGACTCGGCCGTCGTCGTCGTAGACGGCGTGCTGCCTGTGGACAGCGGGAACTGGAATGTCGTCGGGAACGGCATCTATTACATCGATCGCACCGGCCGGCGCCCCACCATCTCCTACTTCAGCTTCACGACCAAGCGCACGACCCAGATCGCCATGCTCAGCCACCTCCCGAGAAGCAACGCCTTCGCCGTTTCGCCGGACGGCCGCTGGTTTTTGTACGCCCAGACGGAACGGAGCGAAAGCGACATCCTGCTCATCGAAAACATCTGAACGCCCTGGAATCGCGTCCTCAGCGCATCCTCAGGCAACCTTCAGCCCTTCCTCAGGCAGCCGCCCCACCCCGGTGCGTATGATGGGTACGCTCGTCCGCCGCACGGCATCGGACTCCCGTTCGACACCGCGCCGGCCGACACACATCGATCCAAACACTCACCTATCCTGAGGATACCGATATGAAAGCATGCCGCACCTGCCTGATGGCGCTCGTACTGATTCTGATGGGCACCGCCCGCGCCGGCCTGGCGCAGGACGACGCCCGCCCCGTCGAAAACGCCAACTATACCGAAGCACCGGCCGATGTCATTGCCGTGCTGGAAGAGGCCGGCGACTACACCATGCTGATCGACGCGCTCAAGAAAACGGGCCTCACTAAGCAACTCGAAGGCGTCAGCGCGTTCACGTTGTTCGCGCCGACCGACGCCGCGTTCGAGCAACATGCCGACCTGGCCGACATGCCGGCTGAAAAGATGGCCAACGTCCTGCGGCATCACCTGGTGATGCAGAAAATACCGACCGAAAAGGCCACGATGATGAAGAAGATCAAGGTCGCCGACGGCGGCGAACTCGCCATCACGAGCGAAGGCGGCAAACTCAGCATCGGCGAGGCCCAGATCGTCCAGCCGAACCTGAACAGCGCCAACGGCGTGATCCACGGGATCGACGCGATCCTGATGCCGGCGGGCGACGCGCCGAAGAAGAACAGCGAAGAATAAGATAGTGGGACGTGGACACACCCCGAGTCCACACTCCCATGCGCGGGAGGCAGGAGTAGCCTCGGGATCATAACGGTTACTCCTGCCCTCTCCCGCGCTCGCCCCCGCGCCCTTCACGTCATCAGGTCCGCCCATGAAAACACCTCGCTCGGCCCTTCAGTGCCTTGGCCTCGCATCCGCCCTGTTGTTGGCGCCGGCCTGCACGGAGGCCCCGCAATCCCAGACGCCCGCCCCCATGGCGTCCGATCCCTTGCTCGATGCCCATGCGGACGCCCTGCTCGAAACGTACAGCCGCATCGGACGAGGCTTCCAGGAGTTCGACCAGGAAATCGCCCGGCTCCGCCGCCAGATCGAGGCCGACAGCGCAAACGCGGCCGGTCCCCGCGCCATGATGACCGACCTCGCCGTCCGGCGGCAGGCGATCGAATCCGATCTGGATCGGCTCAGCCGCGCCACGCCCGAACACTTCGAGGCCCAGCGCGACTCGATCGAAACCCGCTGGAATCTCCTCGTGCAAGACCTCGAAGCAGTCCATCTCATGTCGCTGGACACCCGGAGTGCCTTCGAGGATGCCATCGCCGCGCGCCTCGACGAACTCGAGATGGAAATCGCCGATGCGCGGCGTTACGCGGCGTACCAGGGCGGCAGCGGAGACCCCATCGGAGACGCCGGCCAACCCGAATCGATCGAACGGCTCGCGTCCCATCTCGAAAACCTGTCCCTCGACCTCGATTCCCTCAGATCGGTGCCCGATGACGAATTCGAGGCCCTGCGCCTCGAGGTCGCCGGCGCCGTGGCCGACTTCGGCGCCCGCGTCCGGAAAGCCTCGGACGACATCCGAACGGCCTCGGAGCCCGGCCGCGTCGTCAACTCGCGGCTCGAATGACGCCTGTTCCCTGACGCTCACACCCCGTGACCGCAGCGGTCCGTCCACGCCGGTGGGCGGACCGTTTTTGGTACAGGCCGTCTCTCTCGCCGGCGGGCGTTACAGGAAGCTCATCCGCAGGTAGGCTTGCAGGGACACGGGGCGAGCGCCGTAAAATTCCTGCAGGATCTGCGGCACCCGGTTCACCGTCGCCACCGCCCCCGCCTGCAGTTTGAAGGGACCGTAATCGGCCACCGTACGCGCCGTGCCGGCGGAGACGGCGCCGATCCAGAAGGTGCGCGACGCCAGCGTGGGCAGGGCCAGTTCGCCCCCGCCCTTTTGCACGAACTCCAGCCGGCCGAACACGGCCTGCCGCCGGCCGCTCACGTCCAGCTCGCCGAGCAACGCGTGCTGTTGGGTATGATGGGCATGTGAGGCCCCCGGCGCATCCGCATGGACGGCGGCTGCGGGGGCGTTGTATCCCCAGACGAGGGCGGCGGAGAGCGCGCCGTCGCCGCGCAACGGCGCCGCATAGAGCACCGACGCCGTGGTGCGATGCAGATCCTCGTCCGGCGCGTGCCCTTCCGGTCCCCGGATAAAGCCGCGCGCCACATGGATCGACCAGCGGTCCGTGACGTTCAGCGACGCACGTACGCTATAGGAGTCGAACCGCGGCGCGTCGAAGTCGAACCGGTTTTCGTCCGGCTCACGGCCCGTGAAGAGCGACGCGTCGAGTTTGAGCGGACCGTAGCAGAAGCCGGCCGTCGCGACGCCGAAGGTCACGTGGGTGGCGTCCTGCCAGTGGTGTCCGATCGGCGAATCGGGCAGAAGCCGCGCGGAGGGGCGGTGCATGAACGCCGGCGGCCCGAGGGCCGGCTCGCCCGGGAACCCGATGTAGCCGAACACGCCGGCGCGCCGGCCGAGCGTCCGGCTGACGGTGACCGAGAGTTCGGCGAAGAGATCGTGCGGATGCTGGCTGTCGACCAGGGGCGTGCCGCGGTAGGTCTCTCCGGTCTGGAACAGCAGCGGGTAGCCGGCGCCGCCCTGCGTAAACGGCTCGGCGGTGAACATCGCGCGGAGGGCGATCTGGCCGCGGGCGCCGAGCCCGCGCGAGCCCATCCCCATCACCCAGTTGGGCATGCTGAAGCCCTGCCCGCCGCGCCGGCCGGCATCGAACACGTCCTGTGCGCTGTACCGCACGAAGGCCGCCCCGTGCAGCATGGTGTGCCACGCCCCCAGGGTGCGGTGCATCCCCTCCACCCGCGACGCATCCGGATGCCAGCTCGTGCCGGACCCGTCGCGTGCCATCGGCTGGTCCAGCATCAACGCGCTCCCCGAGGAGCCCGAGGCCATGTGCCCCTCGTGGGCCGCGTCGGCCGATGCCGGCATGGCGTCCGCGGCGCTCGTCGAGTCGGTCTCCGCATGCATGTGATGCGCATGCTGACTGTATGCCGGGGCGGAAAATAGGGCGATCCATGCGATCGCAACGACAACACGGTACATGGCACTGGGAATTGGACGAATCATGACAACGCGAGCGCCCCCGGGAGTGATGGGCTGGGATCCGGGGGCCTGGTCCTGCTACCCAAGGATCGTCACAAACGACGCCGGCTACAGACGCGGCACCGTGCTCGGTGCTTTTACACACGACAGCGAAGCCATGCGTGGATGCGGGATGCAGGGTTTCCCTTCAACACAGGGCGTTTTTGCCGCATTGGGCGGCATCCCCCACGCCGCATCGGATGCCCCGGGCGCCAGGGGGCGGCAGGGCCATCCTCTCATTTAAATCGGGTGGCGCTATAACCGATACGGTAGACAGCCATTGCCTTTGCGTCGCACGCAGCCCCAGCCCCCTGCCGACGCCCACACCACCCGGTACGTATGCTTACACAGGACATAACCTGCGTGCGCCACGGCGCGACGCGTCAACGCGATCCTCAGCTGGCGGCCGCCGAGCTGCGGGAAGCGCTGTATCACCCCGACGCCGCGCTCACGCTCTTTTTCTGTTCGCCGTCGTATCCCCTGCCGGAACTGGGCGCGGCCATGCGCGACGCCTTCCCCGGCACCCCGCTCATCGGCTGCACCACGGCCGGCGAGATCGGACCCTTCGGGTATGTGAAGGGCGCCATCTCGGGCGTCACGTTCGCCGAGCCCGATTTTCACGTGGCCTCGATGCGGATCGACGACATCGAGGACCTGCCCATGTACAAGGCCGAGCAACTCGCCCGGGATATCGTTGGCGCGTTGCGCGAACGCGGCCTCGAGCCCAACGGACGCAACACGTTCGGCTTCCTGCTCGTGGATGGCCTGTCCAACCAGGAGGAAGTCCTCGTCAGTTCGCTGTTCGGACAGCTTGGCGACATCCAGCTTTTTGGTGGATCGGCCGGCGATAATGTCGATTTCCAGAAGACCGAGATCTTCCACGACGGGCGTTTTCACCAGCGCTCCGCCGTCTTTTCCCTGATCCACACGACGCGCCCGTTCACCCTCTTCAAAACGGAGCACTTCGTCGCGACGGAGAAAAAACTCATCGTGACCGAGGCGGACCCGGCCCGCCGGCTGGTGACCGAGATCAACGGGGAAAGCGCTGCCCGCGAATATGCGCGCATCATGGGCGTTGACCTTGCCCGCCTCGCGCCGACCGTATTCGCCACGCATCCCGTCGTCGTCCGCGTCGGCGGCTCCAACTACGTCCGCTCGGTGATGAAGGTCAACGAGGACGAAAGCATCAACTTCGCGTGCGCCATCGACGAGGGCATCGTCCTGTCGCTGGCCGAGCCGGTCGACCTGATCGACAACCTGAACCACCTTTTTTCGGACATTCAGACGCGGATCGGCGAGCCGGAGCTGATTCTCGGCTGCGACTGCCTCTTCCGGGCGATTGAGATGGAGCAAAACGGCATCAAGGAAGCCGTCGGCCAGATCTTCGCCGAGCACAACATGATCGGTTTCAGCACCTACGGCGAGCAGTACAATGCCATGCATGTGAACCAGACGCTGACGGGAGTCGCCATCGGCCATGCACGCTGAACCGACACAGGTTGACTCCACCGAGTCCGTCGACGCGCTGTCGCGCGAGGCATTGCTCGCGCGCATCCAGAAGCTCGAAAAGATCAACCGGGCGCTGAGCAACCGGGTCGAGCGCAGCCTCGACTGGCAGGGGGATTCGTTTGTGCTCTTCCAGGCGGCCATCGCCATGGAAACCAAGGTGAACGAACGGACCGCCGCGCTCAACAAGGCGCTGGAAGACCTCGCGGCGTCGAACCGGGAGCTGCAGATCGCCAAAAACGCCGCCGAGCAGGCGAGCGAGGAGATGCGGAAAGCGCTCGAACAGGAAAAAGAGCTCAGCGAACTCAAGACGCGCTTCGTGTCGATGGCCTCCCATGAATTCCGGACGCCGCTGGCCACCATCAACTCGTCGGCCGAACTCCTCAATCGCTTTTACGGGACCTGGCCGAAAGACAAGATCCAGAAACACCTCAACCGGATCGAGAGCAACGTCGAACACATGACGGGCCTGCTCGAAGAGGTGCTCATCCTCGGCAAGATCGATTCGGGGCATATGGAGTGCCACCCGCAGGATCTCGAAGCGATCGGATGCATCACCGACTTGCTGGAAGAGCTCCGGATCGGCGGACTGACCCAGGAGCGGTTTATCGACCTCGATCTGCCGGCGGAAGACGTGCTGCTCTCGTCCGACCCCCGCCTGCTTCGGATGGCGGTCACCAACCTGGTCTCGAACGCCGTCAAATATTCGAGCACCGGCAGCCGGATCGCTATCTCGCTGCGGACGGATGCCGATACGCTGTACATCACCGTCGCCGATCAGGGCATCGGCATCCCGAGCGAAGACATCCCGCATCTGTTCGAGCCGTTTCATCGGGCCAGCAACGTAGATACCCGCCCCGGCACGGGGCTCGGACTCACCGTCCTTCAACGCGCCGTCGCGATGCATCGCGGGCGCATCACGGTGGAATCCGAGGTCAACAAAGGAACCACCTTCACGGTCGCTCTGCCCCGTCACTGCCAGATACCAGCCAGCCAGCCATGACGTCGATTCTCGTGATAGAAGACGATCCGTCGATCCTCGACAACCTGATCGATCTGCTCGAAGGCGAGGGGCACCACGTGTTCGCCGCGCAGAACGGGTTCGAGGGCATCCGGATCGCCCAGAACGAGATCCCCAACCTCATCATCTCCGATGTGATGATGCCGGAGATGGACGGATACGATGTGCTGGCGGCCCTCAAACAGGACCCGACGACCGCGACGATCCCGTTCATCTTCCTGACCGCGCTGGCGGACCAGACCGAGCAGCGCCGCGGCATGAACCACGGCGCCGACGATTACCTGACCAAGCCGTTCAAGGCGGACGACGTGATGAAGGCCGTCCATGCCCGGCTGGACAAGCAGGCGCGGCACCATCGCACGTTCGAGGAACGCCTCCGCGAGCTGGGGCGCAACATCTCACGGGTCATCCCCCACGAATTCCGTACGCCTCTCGGCGTCATCATCGGCTACGCCCAGATGATCTCCGAAGAGGCCGACCTGTTTCAGATGACGGAAATCCGGGACATGATGCGGGACGTGTACGTCGCCGGCGAACGCCTCGAAGAACTGGCCGAAAAGTACACGGTGCTCGCCGAAATCGAGGTGTTGCAGACCGATCCGGAAAAGTTCGCCTCGCTCAAGAACACCTACATCGAAAACGCCATCGATCTGCTGCGTACGATCGCCGAGAAGGAGGCGCAGAAACACAACCGGCTGGCCGATCTGGTGCTGGACCTGACGCCGACCGCCGTCCGCATCAACCCGGATCACTTCCGCATCCTGATCCACGAACTGCTCGAAAACGCGTTCAAATTCTCGAGCGAAGACACCCCCGTACTGCTCACGGCGCGCGAAAACAGCGCCGGCGACTACATTCTGGAGTTCCGGGACAACGGCCGCGGCATGCGGAAGGCCCACATCGAACAGATCAATGCCTTCATGCAGTTCGAACGCGAAAGCTACGAACAGCAGGGTCTGGGCATCGGCCTCTACATCGCAAAACGCATCGTCGAACTCTACGACGGCACCCTGGTGCTCGACAGCGCGCTCAAACAGGGCACCTGCGCCCGCGTCGTGCTGCCGATCGTCATCAACGAGGCCATCACGCAGGAATTGCTGACGATGTGACGGGGGGCCCTTCACGGGGTGAAGGGCCGTTCTAGGTTGTGGGTTCGAGGTTCAAGGAGGGGATTTCGGGGCCGGGTGGCGTCATCGCGAGCCGGCCGTGAGACGCCCAGTGGAGCCATGCGCGAGGGATGAAGGGCCGTTCGAGGTGGTGGGTTCGAGGTTCAAGGAGGGGGGCCGGGGCCGGGTGGCGTCATCGCGAGCCGGCCGTTCGAGGTGGTGGGTTCGGGGTTCAAGGGGGGGAGTCCGGGGCCGGGTGGCGTCATCGTGAGCCGGCCGTGAGCTGGAGGGTGTGTGTCCACTCGAGGCGGGTCATTTTGTCGCGCAGGACGATCCGGTAGACGCGGGGCCCCCAGCCGGCCTGCAGGCGCGGGTCGTCGAGGGGGATAGGCTGAATGTCGGCGTCGAGCGCGCGGGCGTTGTAGGTGGCGAACACCGACGGCTGCCCCGCCTCGGGCGACGGAAGCTCGATCCGGCCCGGCGCGACCACGCGTGGCTCGCGCGGCGTCATCAGGTTGAGTTCGTTCGGCACGAGCGCGCGGCTCATCGCATAGCTGTCGCGCACGGTCACCTGGGCCGAGCGCCATTCCACGGTCCGTTTCCAGGATCGGACGTGCGCCTCATCCGGATACGCGCCGGCGAGGTCCATCGTCAGCGTCGCCCGCGAGCCCGAACCCTTGAAGGACACCTCCTTCGCCTCGAACGACCGCCCTTCCCGCTGCATCAACCCGTTGATCGTCGGGACGTTGTGGTAGGCCGACTGCATGTTCCAGATCGTGTACCGATCCTTGCTGAACGTCGCGGCCGTGTATTCGCCGGCGCCGATGTCGATCAGCACGGGCGAGCCGTTGTGATACACGATGAAGTTGCCGACGTCGTTGTGGTTGTGGCTCTCGTCGTTGTGGCCGCCTTTCGCGGCCACGTAAAAGCCGGCGCGCCCGTTCGCACCGCCCCGCGCGCCCATCACCTGAATGTCGCTGAGCCAGAACTGACGCAGCTGCGGCTCCTGGGGGGTATGCGCCAGGACCTCCTCCGCCACAAAAAGCGCCGGCAGCTGGCGATTCATGTGGCCGAAGGCGCCCGGGATGTACCCCTGCCCCCACCCGTTACGCTGGGCCATGAACGCCGCGAACCGCATCATCACCTCGTCGCCGATCCGCGCCCCGTACCGATAGACCACGGCGGGGTCGACGGTGATTTTTGCGCCGGCGTCGGCGAAGTTGATGAAGTACTCGCCGGCGATGTAGCTCCGATAGATGTACCGCCCCATCTCGCCGATCACCGGCTTGTCGTATACCGCGACGGCGCCCGAGGTCGCGCTGTCGAGCAGGTCGAGCGTGTCGAACATCGAGGCGGCGGCGCGGCCCCAGTAGCTCGGCCCCTCGTCGCACCCGCCGTCTTCGGGGTAGATGTTGATGAACCGGTCCAGGCTGCGCATGATCTTGTAGACCGCCTGGAGCCGCCGCTCCGGATCCCGCTCGGCGAGCAGCACGGTAGCGAGCCAGTTGGAGTTGACCCAGGGATTCCAGTTGTTGATGAGTCCGCCGCTGAAGCCCATCCACCAGAAATCGTCGCGCTCCAGATTCGGCGTGAGGATGCGGCGGTCCAGTTCGGTGTAGATGCGCTCCACGAGCACGGGCGACACCTCCGCCAGCCGGTCCTCCAGGAAATACAGCGTCCATGCCAGGAGATGGGCCGTTTCGGCGGCGAAGAGGTCGACGGTCGGCTCGTTCACGTCCGGCAGCCCGGAGCCGGCCTCCTGCATGCTCAGATGCGCCGGCACGCCCCAGTAGGATTCCTCGCAGATCGCCCAGATCCCGTTAACGATGTCGTCGATGAACCGCCCCCGGTTCTCCATCGCCTCGGCGACGACGAGCTTCGCGAGCTGGGTCCGCCGCTGGTACGAGAGGGCCTGATAGTGGGACCGGTTGCCGGTGCGGACGTATTCGAGGATGACGGTCGCCGGCAGCGCCGGCCAGTCGGTCCCCAGCAGCGCTTCGGCCTCGGCACGGTGCGCGCGGCGGATGGGCTCCGGTACGGCGTCCCATCCTGCATCGCCGGCGGCGGGGTACGGCCTCCAGGCATCCCGCGGCGCGAGGTCGCGGCGGAGGTCGTCGATCGTATACGACCCGGTCAGGTAATCGCGGTGGTAATCGCCGAACGCCTGCGCGCGAGCCGGCGACAGGACGAACAGGTGGAGCAGAACCAGTATCAGGACGCGCATGGTCGGAACGTGCGGTTGAGAAGAATGCAAAACGAGGCGGAACAGGCGGTGGGCTCCTGGCCGGCGGACCTTTTTTCCGGAAACAGATGCAGGTCGCGGCCCCTGTGCAGGCCCAAAAACGCCACGGATGGGCAGAATGTCAACCAATTAGGAAGCGGTGCGAAATGTGACGAGCATCCTGTGTACTCGTCACCTGTTCTTCGTTTCTCATGTCGCATCTCTTGCACCGGGGGGGCGCTCGCCTCGCCCTCGTAGTTTCAGCCCTCGCCGTACTGTCCGCCTTCCCCGCGGCCGGCCAGGTCGTCGAGCCCCTCGTCTTCACGGGCGACCCCGCCCCCGGCAGCGCCGAAACGTTCACCGCGTTCGGTCGGCCCTGGCTCAGCGATACGGGGCTCGTGCTCTTTACCGGCACGCTCTCCGACAACACGCGCGGGGCCTGGATGATCGTCGACGGCGCGCTGGTCGAGATCGCGCGGCAGGGCCAGCCGCCGCCCGGAGTAGCCGGCGAAACGATCACGTCCGCCCCGGTCATCGTCGGACTCGAGAACGACGCCTACGCGCTGTATGCGGATACCGAAAGAGGGGGCGCCCTGATGATGGGTGACCGTTCGGGCGCCTCGACGGTGGCGTACGGCGGCATGCCGGCTCCAGGCACCGCCCTCCTCTATTTTTCGATCAACAGCAGCTCTTTTTTCGACAACACGTCGTTCGCCTTCAACAACGGTACGCTCGCCTTCACCGCACTCGCGCAGGATAGCCTGGGGATGGAAGCGCGCAACGGCCTGTGGATCACTTCGGGAGGCACCCCCACGCTCGTCGCCGTCGCGGACGGTGACCTGTTCGACGACATCGACGAGTGGACCGACGTCCCGGGCATCGTGTTCGACCTGGTCAACGTGCGAATCTCCGAATCCGGCACCGTCTTTTTCCAGGCCGAGGCGAGCGAACCCCGCACCACCTATCTGTTCAAGTGGAACGGAGGCAGAACCTGGCTGGATCTGGGCGCAGGCACCACGCCGCTTGCGTATGCGATCGATGCTGCGGATCGCGTGGCCGTATCGGCCGATGGCGAAGGCACGCGCCGGCTCCTGATCGAGTCGACGGCCGGATCCGGCGCCTTTACCCTGCTGGCCGAAGCGGGCGCTCCGGCGACCGATAGCGACGGGCAAGCGACGCTCCCCGCCTGGTACGCATTCGGCGTCGGCGGCCTGGGCTTCGACGGCGACGGGGTGCTCCACGTAGGCGGTCAACTGGAGGATGGTTCGGGACGGCGCGGCATCTGGCGCTACGGCGCCGAGGGGGTCCTCACCCTGGAAGTATCGGGAGATTTTGTGGCCGGCTCCGAGCTGTTGAACCCGCAAGGCATCGCGCTGAACGCAGCGGGCGACCTCATCCTGGCCGATCAGCAGGCGGTCTGGTACCGGCGTCCTGAATCCGGGCCGGTAAAAATCCTCGAAGAGTATCAGGCGCTCACCCTGGCGGCCGGCGACGAGCGGATCGTGAACTCCATGGCTATCGGCACGACCTTCTTCACCAGCCCCGGGTACGGCGGGCGGCCTTCCCCGCTCACATCCGACGGGGCGCTGACCATGCTCATTTCGTTCCAGGATGACTCGCGCGGTCTGTTCCGGCTGACTGGCCTCGCGGGCGGCCTGATCGTGAACGCCACCGAAGACGACGGCGATCAGAACCCCGGCGACGGCTCGTGTGACACGGGCAGTATGGTCGACGGCCAGCCGGCGTGTACGCTGCGCGCGGCCATCGAGGAGGCCAACGCCACCGAAGAAAACGAGACGATCACCTTCGCCATCCCGGGTACGGGGCCGTTCGTCATCGAACCGACGCGTGCGCTGCCGGATCTCAGGGACCAGGTGCACCTCGCCGGCCCGGCCCATACGGGTGTTCCCCTCATCGTGATCGACGGCGCCCAGGCAGGACCGAACGTCTGGGGATTGACGGCCAATGCCGAACAGGTGGTCGTGGACGCCTCGGGCGTGCACGGTTCGACGATATCCAACCTGTGGATCAGGGGCTTTTCCGGCGGCGCGCTGTTTGTCGCGGCCAACGACGTCACCGTCCGCGGCTGCGTCCTCGGCAAGCTGCTGGATACCGATGCCGGCAACCTCGGTGGCATCGCCCTGATGGGGAACGGCAACCGGGTGGAAGACAACCTGATATCGGGCAACCGGGGCATCGGCATCGACCTGTCGGGGAACGCCAACGTGGTGAAGGGCAACGTCATCGGCCTGGATCGGACCGGCATGCTGGACATGGGCAACGCCCACGAGGGCATCGTCGTGAACGGAGGTGACGAGGCCCTCATCGAAGGCAACGTCGTCTCCCGCAACGGCCAGCATGGCATCTTTATTAGTAACGGGGCCAACCACGCGGTATACAGCAACCTCGTCGGCACCGACATCACCGGGAAAAACCGGCTCGGCAACCTGGAGCACGGCCTGTTGATCGGCGCCGCGACAGGGACGATCGTCGGCGCACCCGGTAAGGGCAACGTGCTTTCGGGCAACCTGAACGCCGGCCTCGCCGTGTACAAGGAAGCCAGCGACGTGCAGATCCAGAGCAATTTCATCGGGGCCGATCCTGCCGGCGAGGAAGGGCCCTTCAACATCGGGAGCGGCATCCTGATCGACGGCGCGTTTTCGATCCTGATCGGGGGCGACGCGCAGGAACTCGGCAATGTCATTCGGGACAACGAGGCCGGCGTCACCATCATCAACGAGGCGCAACGGGTCACCATCCGCCGCAACGCCCTCTTCGGCAGCCGGACCGTCGATATCGACCTCGCCGGCGATGAAAAAACGACGCCCAACGACCTCGGTACGAGCCAGGCCACCGCCGATGCGGACGCCGGCCCCAACGAGGGATTCAACTTCCCCGTCGGCATCACGGCCGGCCGCACGCCGGAGGGTGCGATTCTCGTCAGCGGCATCCTGGAAACGAGCAAACCGTGGGAAGCCCGAATCGACCTCTACAGCGGCGCCCGCATGCCGGCCTCGGGCGCGGGCGGGGCGCAGACATGGCTCGGCCAGACGACACCCGACAGCACCGGCCTGTTCGTGCTCGAACTCGATGCCATGCCGGCGCAGCCGTTTCTGACCGCCACCGCCACCAGCAAGCTCGGATCGACCTCCGAGTTTGCGCCCGTCTGCGGCGACCCGGATGGCGACGGCCTTGTCGACAGCGACGGCGACGGCCTCTGCGACACGTGGGAGATCGACGGCATCGATTATGACGGCGACGGCACGCCCGACCTGGCGTTCGCGGCCCCCCATGCCGCCGACCCGATGCAGAAAGATATCTTCATCGAAATAGACTGGATGAACGCGACGGACGGCGCCCCGCACAGCCACGAGCCGCAGCAGGCCGGCCTGGACCTCGTCGCCGCCGCTTTTGCCCGGGCGCCCGTAACGAACCCGAACGGTAAAACCGGCATCCGGCTCCATCTCATCAAGGACGAAGCAATCGCCGAGATCACCCCGCTGGCGATGTTCGGCGAGGGGTTCGAGGCACCACCCGCCGGCGCGTTCGACGACATCAAGTACGGCAAACCGGTAAACCCCTGCGGCTCCGGAGCCGCCGATGGAAAACTCGGCACCGCGGCGGAACGCGCCGGCGACGGGTGCCGCGCCGCGCTCGGCGCCCGCCGGCTCGCGATGCGCTACGCCCTCTTCGCGCACGATCACGCCCATCAGCCCGGATCGAGCGGCATCGCCGAGTTGCCGGGCAACGACTTCATGGTCACCCTCGGCTCGTGGGGAACGGCCGGCCTGCTCGCCGCCGGGGGCTTCACGGCCGGAGCGACGGCCCAGCTCCCGCGTGCCCGCGCCCTCGTCGAGGCCGGCACGCTCATGCACGAGTTCGGCCATACCCTCAACCTCAAACACGGCGGCAGCGACCACGGCAACTGCAAGCCGAACTACGTGAGCGTCATGAATTACACGCTCCAGTTCCCGGACATGGTGCCCCGCCGGCCGCTCAACTATTCGACGGCCAGACTCGCGGATCTCAACGAAAACGAGCTCGACGAAAACAGCGGTCTGGGTGGCGATGCCAGCCAGCATTTCGTCTACAACAAATCGACCACGGCCGGCGCCGCCAGCGCATCCGTCGGCGTCTGGGCTGCCCACATCCCGTTCGTCGACTGGAACGGCGACAGCGTCGTCATGAAAGACCGCCGCGTCGCTGTCGACCTCAACTACATCCCGGCCGCCGGCTGCACGCCCGCGGCGGCGTTCACCACGCTCCAGAGCCATGACGACTGGGCGAACCTCGCCTACGACTTCCGCGCTATGACCGCGTATGCCGACGGCGCCATGCGGCCCGTTCCGGGATCGACCGAGCCGGAAAACACGGCCGAGAAGGCCATCGACAAGGCCATGATCACCGACTTCGACGAGGATGGAATCGTCAACGGGCTCGACAACTGCGCGCTCATCGCCAATCCGCTGCAGGAAGATGCCGACCTCGACGGCGTCGGCGACGTCTGCGAGGAAGGCGCGGCGGACCTGTCGATCGTAAGTCAGTTCTGGAACGATGCGGAGGGCGCCGTCGCGCCGGCGCGGCGCGAGGTCTTCCGGCTGATCGTCCACAACGCCGGCCCGGACACGGTCCGCACCGCCACCCTGTCCGATACCCTCTTCGCCGACATCACGCTCGAAGCGGTGTCGACCGAGGGGGCCTCATGCACCGCGTCCGGCAACGCGCTCGCCTGTACCCTCGACGAACTCGCCCCCGGAGACAGCGCCACCGTGCGCTTCGAGTCGACGATGACCGAAGGCGCGCAGGTCCGCTACGCCGCCGCCGTGGCCGGCGATGCGCTCGACGGCGACGTCGACAACAATTCGGTCAGCCAGATTTTTACGGTATCGACCGAAGGCGAACGCCTCCCCTCGACTTTCCGGCTGTATCAGAACTTCCCCAATCCCTTCGGCGACGCCACCCGCATCGCGTTCGACCTGCCGGCCAACGCCCCCGTCCGCATCGTCGTCTACGATGTGCTGGGCAGGGAGCGGCTGAAGGTAGCCGATGCGATGTACAGCGCCGGGTATCACGAGGTGACGGTGTCGGCATCGGCGTTGGCCGCCGGCGTCTATTTTTATCGCGTCGAAACCGAAGGGTATGCCGAGACCCGACGCATGGTGCGGGTGCGGTAGACGCGGAGGATCGTGTATTTGGATGGAGCCTGACGTAACTTTCCGTCATGGCTATCGACCAGAAAATCATCGAACGCATCAGCAAGCTGCTCGCGCTGGCCGCCGGCACGTCCAGCGTCCATGAAGCCGAAAGCGCCGAGCGCCAGGCCATGGAGCTGATGCGCAAATACATGATCTCGGCGACGGACCTGCAGGCGAACCGGTACGTCATCCAGCAGCACGACACCCGCTGGCACCGCATCCCGGGCTGGGCGTCGCTGCTGATGCATACCATCTGCTCGTTCGTCGGGGTCTACGACCTGTACATCACCGGGCGGTCCGAGGCCGACGTCCGCGCCCGCTGGGTGCTGAGCGGGCTGCCGGCGGACATCGAAAACGCGCTGTATCTGTTCGACGCCCTCGTGGCCCAGCTCGAACGCCACACGAAAGCCTTCATCGCATCCTACAACCGCCCGCCGGCCCGCTGGGCCGTGAACGACTTCCGGAACGGGTGGACCGAGGCGGTGCACACGCGGCTGCGCCACATCGCCCAGCGCGTTTTCCCGAACAAGGTGATCGAAGGCGCGCTGGTGCCGGCGGATAAGCGGTCGCAGATCGAAGTCTGGTACAAAAAAACCACCGGGCAGCGGCCGCGCCTCTCGTCCGTGGTGCACCGCAAGTCGGAGGGGTATTACGACGGGATGCGGAAAGGCACCGAGGTGCAGGTCAATCAGGGCATCAGCCGCAAGGCCGTGCCGGAGGAGCGGCGGCTGCGCTCGTAGCGCTACATGCGTCGCGCCGTTCGATCCCGCAACGATTTCACCCCAATCCACCATGCATCGATACATTCCTCTGATTCTCATCGCCGGCTGCATCGCGCCGGGTCCTTTGACCGTGCACCCGACGCCCGAGGGCCCGATGCCGGTGCTTACGAAGGCGCTCGGCCCCTTCACCCGGCCGGCGTCCACCGTCCCGGAGGCCCAGGCCTATTTCGATCAGGGCGTACAGATGATGTATGCCTTCGCGAGCGACGAAGCCCCGACATCATTCCAGGAAGCCTGGAAGCGAGACCCCGACTGCGCGATGTGCTACTGGGGCGAGGCATGGTCCTGGGGCCCCTACCTCAACGGTCCAATGGAGAACGACGACGCGCCGCACGCTTACACGGCCGCCCGGGAGGCGGTCAAACGCCGCGATTCGGTCACCGGAGCCGACCGCGCCCTCATCGATGCCATGGCCGTGCGCTACGCCCCCTCCCACGATACCGACGAACGCAAGCGCCTCGACACCCTCTATGCCGAGACCCTGAGGGGCGTGTACGAGCAGTATCCGGAAGACCTCGAGACCGGCACCCTCTACGCGGAAGCCCTCATGCTGCTCGAACCGCGACGCGGACGCTGGAATGCCGAAGACCCGGACATCCGGCGCATCCACGCGGTGCTGGAGGACGTCCTTGCGCGCGACATCCGCCATCCCGGGGCCTGCCACCTGTACATCCACGCCACGGAGTCGACCTCGGTGCCGCAAAAGGCCGAGATTTGTACGGACTACCTCGGCAATGCCATTCCCGGCGCGAGCCATATCAACCACATGCCGTCGCACACCTACAACCGGGTGGGCCGCTGGGGTGAAGCCGTGCGCGCGAATATCCAGGCGTGGCATTCAGATCAGAAGGCCGCGATCGGTGAGGGATTCGCCATTTACCCCTCCCACAACCTGCACATGCTCCTTTTCGCGGCCTCGATGGATGGGCAGGGCGCGGTGGCCATCCAGGCCGGCAAGGACATCGCGAAGCTCGGAGACACCTTCCGCTTTTTCGAGCCGCTCGCGCTGCTCCGTTTCGGGCGGTTCGATGAAATCCTCACCCTCAAATCGGCGCCGCCCCAGCCGATCCCCCGGGCGCTGTGGGAGTTCGCCCAGGGCTATGCGCAGCTGCGCACCGGCGACCTTGCCGGCGCGCGGGACAGGCTTTCCCGCCTCGACCGCGCCATCGCCTCGACACCCAACACCTCCACCTTCAGAGGCCACACCGCCGATAAACTCGTCGGCGCCGTGCGAAGCATTCTTGCCGGCGAGATCCTGCGCAGCGAAGGCCGGCTCGACGAGGCCATCGCCACGTTCGAACGCGGCATCGCGCTCGAAGACAGCCTGATCTACGACGAACCCGAGCCGCTCAACTTCGCGGTGCGCCACTGGCTCGGCGCCGCCCTCCTCGAAGCCGGCCGACCGACGGATGCCGAGCGCGTTTACCGGGAAGCCCTGGCCGACCACCCGAACAACGGTTGGTGTCTGTTCGGGCTCGCAGAGGCGCTCCGGGCGCAAGGCCGAACGGCGGAAGCCGAAGAGGCCCAGACCGCATTCGAAGCGGCCTGGGCCCGTTCGGACACCTGGATCCGGGCATCACGGTTTTAGGGGCGAAGCCCGCAGGGCGTTACGCCGTGATTACGCAGATCGTGCGCCGCGGATGGCTCCGCGACCAGCTCGGATCGTAGTGCCAGTCCGCACCCGGGCCGGCGTCGCTGCCGGCGGGGTTGAAGGCGCGGCCGTAGGCATCCAGCGCCACGGTGTAGGCGCCATCCTGCGTGCCGGCGGGCAACAAAAACGTGCCCACGTTGCTCCAGCCGGTCTCCGACACGGCGATGTGCCACCGCTCGAACCGGCTGCGCTGCGACGGGATCGTCATGTCGCCGATCCGCGCCAGCGGGCTGCCGTCGCATCCGCTGACCCCCGCCTGGACATTGCGGAAGTGCGGTGCCGACGCCGTGTAACTCACGCGGATCTCGATATCCTGACCCGCCGGCCGGCTCAGCACCGGGCACGAATCCGGAAGATTTTGCCATCCCACCGAGCCGGCCTCGCGCCAGGCGATGGTGCCAAACGAAGCGATCGGGTTCGTATTGTCCACCTCGAACGCGACCGGCGCGCTCTCCCCGATGACCGACTTCGCGGCGTTGCCCGTCTGGAGCTTCACCGCATAATGCCCGTGGGTCAGGCGCCAGGTCTCCCAGTTCAACAGCCAGTGGGGAAAGACGAGGTCCGCCGCCGGGACGATGGGGTACCAGCCGTTCGCGTCCGGCACAAAGGGCACCGGCGCGCCGCCACCGAGCCGGGGCGCGTTCCAGGAGAACTGGGTAAAAGGCACCTCCGACCCGCCCTCAAAGGCGTACACCAGCCGATAGAATTGCGCGCCGGCAAACCGATGGCACCCGTGCAGCTGGATCGTCCCGGCATACGGCGCCTCGCCGACCGCCAGTTTCGGACTGTCCGCAAACCCGAACGCCGCATCCGGCGGGGGCAGGCGTCGCGGCCGGTTCGGCCTCAGCGCGTATCCTGCCGCACTGTGGTAACCGGGCTCAAGCGGCATCAGGCCGGCGGTGACGATGGTCGGCACCGAACACGGCGGGACGACGGGCCCCGCGCAGATCGGCGACGCCAGGGCGCTGCCGGACGCCACGAGCGTCACGTTCGGGATGGGGCCGGCATTCCAGCGGACATCAAAAAAGCCCTCGTTGTAGATCACTTCCTCGACCCCGTCGAAGTCGTAATCCTGCGTCACGCGGAACGTGATGTCCGGTACATCGAAAATCGGCTGCCATTCGGGCACCAGCACGGCCTTGCACTTCAGGAATGGTCCGAGGTACCGCGCCGGCGAGAGATCCCGCGCCGCCACGTTGTGCTGCGACGCAAACGATGCGAAGGCTTTTTCGCGTCCCTCGCGCTCCGTCAGCGCCACGGGCAACGGAGGCGGCACCGGCGTCGTGAACGCCGGCCCTTCGAGCACGGCCTGCGCCTCGAGCGCGGACGCGCCGAACGCCGGCGATTCGCGGAGTGCCTCGAGCCGGACGGCGGCGCCGGCGCCGAGCACTTCCTTCAGCCGCTCGAACACTTCCGGCCGATCCAGACGGAACGGGGGCGGATCGGGCTGCGGGATGGGGAAGAGTTCGCGGACGAGATCCTCCAGATTCGGGATCCGGATGTCCGGATAGCACACGTATTTCAGCCGCCAGCGGAGAATCCAGTCGATCTCCCAGCGCGGGACGAAGACGCAGAAGTTGCCGCAGGCGTCGGTTTTCACCGTCGCGATCTCCTCGGTCCGGCAGTTGAAGGGGAAGAGCCAGTAGAACGGCGATCCCCCGGGGAAGAAGCCGAAAAACGAGCAGTCCGTATCCTGCACGTGCACCGTCGCGTTGGGTACGCCGTACTGCACCCCGGTCACGGGGTCGTTTTTGACGACGCGGCCGCAGATGCGGCGGAAAAAGAGCAGCTGGGGATCGATCAGCCACTTCACCCGTTCGTGGGCTTCGGCGAACGTCGTTTTGACGAGTTCTTGCGCCGGCACGCCGGAAAGTTCGCTCAGCCGGAGCGCCTGGCGCTCCGTGAGCACTTGCTGGTCAGGCACCGCCTCAGCGGCAGCCTTCTGTTTCGATTGTTTGGCCATGATCGTATGTGGTCACCATGAGATAATGCAGGTATAGAGGCGATAGGCGCGGCAGAAAAGAGGGGGAACGCGCCGCGGATTCGGAGTGTGTAGAGAGATGCGCAAACAGAACCCGCCAGCCGACAGCGGGGTTTGGGGGATGGGAGATGCAGGATGTTGTAAATAGGATTTGGGATGCAGGATGTTGGATGCAGGATGTTGTAAATAGGATTTGGGATGCAGGATGTTGTAGATGGGATTTTGATGCAGGATGTTGGATGCAGGATGTTGTACATGGGATTTTGATGCAGGATGTTGGATGCAGGATGTCTGTCACTCAACATCTTGCACGCCGCATCCTGCATCCCGCATCCTGCATCCCAAATCCTGCATCCCGCATCTTGCATCCCAAATCCCGCATCCTGCATCCCGCATCTTGCATCCCAAATCCCCCATCCCCCATGCCCGCTCGCCCCGTCGTACTCGTCCACGGCTTCCTCGACACCGGCGCTGTTTTTCGCCGGATCGAGAAACGGCTGGCTGACCACGGCAGAACAACGCATGCGCTCGACTTCAAACCGAGCGATGGCCGGGTGGGGCTCGAAACCCTCGCCGGCCAGCTGGCCGAGTATGCCCGCGGCGAACTCGCCGGCGCGGCGTTCGACCTGATCGGGTTCAGCATGGGCGGCCTGATCGCACGCTACTATGTGCAGCGGCTCGGCGGGCTCGCGCAGGTCGGCCGGCTGCTCACGCTCGCCGCCCCGCACCGGGGCACGTTCTGGTCCCACTTCGCCCCCCTTCCCGGCCTGCGGCAGATGCGGCCCGGAAGCCCGTTCATCGAAGACCTGAACCGCGATGCGGACACGCTCCGCCAGGTGGGATTCGTTTCGCTGTGGACGCCGTACGATCTGCTCGTCGTCCCCGCCCGCAGCGCGGTGCTGCAGAACCACCCGGACATCCGGTTGCCCATTGCCGCCCACCCGCTTATGTTAGCGGATCGCCGCGTGCTCGATGCGATCGTCCGCCTGCTGGACGCTCCGCCGCCTGCACCCTGACTGCACCGCGTCATACTTCCCAGCCGCACGCAGAGACTCCCCAAGACCGACATTCTGTCGCTCCGCATCCATACACCCGCAAGGCATGTTTCGCTACCTCCTCTTTTTTCTCCTCCTCGCCGGCTGCGCCACCGACACCCCGCCGGCCGACACCCCGTTCGTCCTCACCGACGACGGCGCCTGGTGCTGGTACCAGGACCCGCGCGCCGCGTACATCGACGGCGCCCATCGACGTACCTACGCCGCCTGGATGACGGCCGGCGGGCAGCTGACCGTCGGCTCCTACGACCACGACACGAAGGGCGTGGCCATGCACACCCTGGAGCTGGACTGGGACGTCGACGACCACAACACGGCCTCGCTCCTGCCGCTCGACGACGGCCGGCTCATGGCCTTTTATGCCCGCCACAACGGCAAGGGCCTCTTCACCCGCACCACGCTGAATCCGGAGGATATCACGTCGTGGAGCGATCCGGTCACGGTGTCGGACACCGACCGGATCACCTACAGCCATCCGGTCTATCTGCGGGATGAAGGCCGGTTCTACGTCTTCTGGCGAGGCCCCAGCTGGAAACCGACGTTTTCGACGTCGGAAGACGGCGTCGCCTGGTCGGAGCCGCGGATCCTGCTCCAGGAGACCGGCCGGGAATCCGACGACATCCGGCCCTATCTGAAGGTGTTTTCGGATGGCAAATCGGCCATCCACCTTGCCTTCACCGACGGCCACCCGCGCAACGAGCCGACCAACTCGATCTATTATGCCCGGTACGAAGCCGGCGCCTTCCACCGCGCGGATGGCTCCAGGATCGCCGGCATGGACGAGACGCCCTTCCGCCACCTCGAGAGCGACCTCGTGTACGACGTCCGGTCCTCCGGCATCCGCTCCTGGATCTGGGACATCGCCGCCGATGCCGACGGCACGCCCGTCATCGCCTACACCCGCCTCCCCGAAGAGACGGATCACCGCTACCACTACGCCCGGTGGAACGGCTCCGGCTGGGATGACCAACAGATCGTCGCCGCCGGCCCCTGGTTTCCCCAGACGCCCGCCGGCGAGGCCGAACGCGAAGTCCATTACTCGGGCGGCATCGTCATCCACCCTTCCCACCCCGACATCGTCTACCTCTCCAGGCCCGTCGACGGGGTGTTCGAAATCGAGCGGTGGGACACGCCGGACGCCGGCGCCACCTGGACCTCCCACCCGATCACCCAGCACTCTGAGGCTCTCAACGTCCGCCCCGTCGTCCCCTACGGCTACCCCGGCACCGACGACCTCGTCCTGTGGATGAACGGCGCCTATGTGCACTACACCGACTACCACACGGGAATTTGGATCGCCAATCGGACATCGAAAATCGCCCAGTGAGGCCCCCACTTGAGGGCAATTCGCACCCAACTCAAACGATAATAAACATGTCATCTCGACCGAAACCCCCGCGTACGCGGGGGGAAGTGGAGAGACCTCCTTGAGCCGAGTAAAGCGCCATGGACGATGCGGCGGCGTCGCGACCTCCAAATGACATACAAAAGCCAGTTGTAAGGAGGTCTCTCCGCTACTTCGCCGGCGAGCCGGCGTATCCGGTCGAGATGACATCTTTTTTTGGGCATCTTGCCCTAATTCAACGGCTGATTCGCGCTAATCGCTAATCTCTACCCATTGCCATCCATTCGCCGGCACAGCGACCTCTACCTCGATGTAATACCCCCGATCCAATCCCATCCGCGCAGCCGGTCCATCCCCAACTCGGACCTGCGCGCGATCGGTCAGCCCCGTGTAATACAGCGGCAGACGGATCGTCTCGCGCAGCTCCGAATCCGTCGGGTTGTAGATCATGGCGAGGCCTTTCACATCCGCCTCGGGATTGACGTGGAGCAGCCCGTCCCAGCGCCGGCCGTCGGCGCGGCGGAGGTGGATGATGTCGCCGTCGAGCGTCGCGCGGTAACGTTTGTAGAAATCCACCCACCGCTTCACAACCGCTTTCGTCTCGTCCGTGTCGTACAGCCGTGGCCCTCGATACGCCGCCATCACGCCATTTCCGAACAGGTTGGCGAGATGGGCCTCGTACGCGTCCAGATGGTCGGAGAGCGGTTCGAGCGTGGCGGCCTCGCCGCCGCCGTGGTACTCGACGAGCGGCACAAACATCCACCCCATCGAGGGGGTCTTCTCCCAGGTGCCGTCGTAGATGTTCTGCCGGCCATGGATGATCTGCTGGGCGCGCGGCAGGCTCCAGTTCGTCTCCCGGTACCCCATCGCGATCTTGGTTGAGCCGTTCAGGACATAGAGGTCGGGGACGTTCAGGTAGACGCCGTTCGCCAGCGCGCGGGCATAAAACCGGGTGATCCGCTCCCACTGACGCCACTGCGAATCCGCCAGGCCGCGGTGCCCGGGATG
Source organism: Rhodothermales bacterium (assembly GCA_041391505.1). Classification (NCBI taxonomy): domain Bacteria; kingdom Pseudomonadati; phylum Rhodothermota; class Rhodothermia; order Rhodothermales; species Rhodothermales bacterium. The sequence goes on along the minus strand of JAWKNW010000015.1, from coordinate 96,426 downwards.
CGTCGTCGAGGCGCAGACGTCGCCGGGGTACGAGCCGTCGTGCTCGAGCACGTCCATGCCCGTCGCATCCAGAAACCGTTCGAGCTTCGCGAAATACGCCTCGCCCCACCGGCTCGTGAGGCACGGCGCGTTGCCGAACTGGGCGCCGCCCGGCCGGCCCGTCGCCGGGTCGATCACATCGGTCTCGTCGTCGATCCGCCGGCTCGACAGCAGCGAATAGCCGCCCAGCTCGATGCCCTTGCCGTGGGCATACGCCACATCGTCCCGGATCCGTTCGATGTAGGCCGGATCCTCGTTCTCCATGTCGAATCCGCTCCCGAACGTGATGATCACCATCTCGAAACCGACCTCCGCCGCCTGGTCGACGGCGCGCCGGATCGACGCGGAGTCCGACTCACGGACGTGCATGAAGATCGGGTTCTCGGTAATCCAGGGTGCGATCGTCCGGTACATCCGCCGCACCGCGAGGCCGCGCCGCTCGCGGTCGTCGCTGTCGTAGAGCAGCTCGTAGGTCCGGTAGGTGACGAGTGAGTCGCCCGGGCCGAGGTCGATCCCCGGGCCGATCGGCGGCCGGCTCTCGAGCAGCGCCGGCGTGGTCTTCAGGTAGCTGACCTGCGTCTCGTAGAGCGAGTCCGGCATCCAGTGGATCGTCGCGTTGGAGGACGCCGCGTCCATGCCGTGGAAGCTGTAATCGCTCTGGACGTGCATCGCCGGCAGCATCCACCGCTCACGCGTTTCGACGGACGACTCCGCCTCCACCACCGCCAGCACCTCGCTGACGAACCGGTCGAGCCGGACGGTCCGCGCGCTCCGGTTGCGGACGGTAAGCCACTTTGCCATAACGGGCATCGAACGGTGGAGCGCGTAGTGGACATCGACCTCCACGCCCAGGTCGCCCGGTGCGTCGAAGCGGAGCGCCACCTCCACACCGGGGGGCGGCCACACGCTGTTGCCGGCGTAGCGGCGGTTTTTCCAGTCCAGATGCGGCCGGAGGGGCCCCTCCCGGTAGCCGGCGAACCGGAACGCGGCCGGGTCCGCCTCGAGCGCGTCGATCCACGCCTCCGTCAGGTAGGCGTGGTTCGGCTGGCCGGTCAGGCCACCGACATCGTACCAGATGCCGTCCAGCTGCACCCGCGCCTCGGGGCGGACGGCGCGGAGCATCGCGGCGCCCGTGACGAGGTTGTCAAACCCCACCGTCGCGGCATTCGGCGCCAGCCGGAGTGTGCGGCGGACGAGCCCGTTGTCGAGCGTCAGTTCGTGCGCGGCGGCGTCGTACCGGATGGCCGCCGGCGTGGCAGGCGGATGAACGAGCCAGTCGGATGACGACGTCTCGCCGGCGGGCGAGCAGCTCGCGAGTGCCAATAGGAGTAGCGCGGCAGGTCGAACGATGGGTATCATGGGGTCCCGGTGCGTGGTTATCGTGCATCGGGAGAATAACGAAGATCCCTGCAACCACCAATCCCACCCGAAAACGACGCTCGTGAAACGACTCATCCTGCTGCTTGCGCTCGCCGGCTGCCAGCCCGACGCCGAACCGACGCCCCGCGCCGAGATCCTCGGCCACATTCGCATCTATGAGGATGCCGACGCCTACGCAGCCTGGCCAGCGCTGGTCGAAACCCGCGGTGGCGACCTGCTCCTCGCCTTCACCTCCACCGAGCAGCACGTCTCGCCGGACGGCGCCATCGTCGCGATGCGATCGGCGGACCGCGGCCGTACCTGGACGGGCCCCGACACGCTGTACGATTCGATCATCGACGACCGCGAATCCGGCCTGACCGCCCTCCCCGACGGTCGCATCCTGGCGCACATCTGGTCGACGCACTGGACGCGCACGGACTACGAGACGACCTACGGCAACGCCTACGACGCCGAACGACGCCAGCGATGGATCAACCAGGTGGATCGGCCGGCGTACCGCGACGCCGCCCCGCTCCACGGCAGTTGGCTGCTCGTGTCGGAGGACGAAGGCCGAACCTGGTCCGCACCGCGCCGCGGACCCGACACCATCCATGGCGGCGTCGCCCTGCAAGATGGCTCACTCCTCGTGGCTGCCTACCGGACGAACGAAGGCCACATCGGCGTCTACGCTGCGCCGGATCCGGCGTCCGAATGGGAGCAGATCGCCACCGTCACCTGCCCTACACCCGACATCCTCCGATTCGGCGAACCCCACATCGTCCAGCTCGATTCCGGCCGCATCCTGATGGCCATCCGGGGCACCGCGATCCCGTACAACGACCAGAGCGACCTGCTCAACGTCTGGCTCACGTATTCGGATGACGGCGGCCGCACCTGGGCCGACCCGTTCCAGGCGCCGCTATGGGGTTTCCCGCCGCATCTGTTCCAGCTCTCGGACGGCCGCGTGCTGCTGACGTACGGCTACCGCCGGCCGCCCTATGGCGAACGCGCCGCCATCAGCCCCGACGGGATCACCTGGTCTGCCGATGACGAGATCATCCTCCGCGACGATGCCCCCAACCACGATCTCGGCTACCCCGCCTCCCTCGAAATCGCCCCGGACACCCTCCTCACCGTCTACTACCAGCGCCCCGACACGACGTCGCATAAAGTCGATATCTGGGGGACGATCTGGACGGTTCGATAGTCGATAGTTGATGGTCGATAGTTGATGGTCAATGATGCCAATAAGCAGTTGAATTAGGGCAAAATGTCCCAAAATAATGTCATCTCGACCGAAGACGCCGGCTTGCCGGCATTGGATCGGAGAGACCTCCTTAACATGGGCTTTTGAATGCCATTTGGAGATCACGACGCGGCCGCATCCTCAAAGGCGCAGTGCTCGGCATAAGGAGGTCTCTCCGCTTCCCCCGCGTACGCGGGGGGTTCGGTCGAGATGACATTTCTTTTTGCTGAACGTTTCAACGGCTTATTCGCATCAATGAAGGGTTCTGCTGTATGAGTGAGCAATGCACCCTGCATCGACCATGAACTCTCGACCATCAACGATTATCATTTCATCAGCTGCATCGTCCGCGTGAACGAGGCGCTGCCGGCCGTCATCCGGTAGAAGTAGATCCCGCTCGGCAGGCCCGCCGCGTCGAAGGAGACCGCGTGCCGGCCGGCGGCCTGCTCGCCGTCGACCAGCACGGCCACTTCCTTGCCGAGCACGTCATACACCGCCAGCCGAACCGCGCCATCCACAGGCGTCTCGTAGGCGATGGTCGTCACCGGGTTGAAGGGGTTCGGATAGCTGGCTTCCAGCGCGTAGGCCTCGACGAGCGCCGGAGCCAGGGCCGTGCGGCTGTAGCTGAAGCGGCCGTCGAAGTCGACCTGCTTGAGGCGGTAGACGACGTCGCGTGCCGGCGCGGCGTCGGTGTAGCGATAGCGCGTCTCGCCGCCGGCCGTGCCGCGGCCCTCGACATAACCGACCGCCTGGAACGTAGCGCCGCCGTCGGCGGAGCGCTCGACGTGGAAGCCGGCGTTGTTGGTCTCGGAGGCGGTGGTCCAGGCGAGCTGCACCTGCCGGCCATCGCGACGGACGGTGAAGGCCGTGAGTTCGACAGGCAACGTGCCGAGCACGGCGTCGAAGCGCAGCAGACGGTGGTTCGAGACGTCCGCAAGCCAGAGTATTTCATTCACCGGATCGATGGCCATGCCTTCCGGCTGGTTGAGCGTATTCGCTGCCACGCTGCCCCCCCGGTTGGCGCTGGTCGAGGTAAAATCAGCCTGCCCGAGCACGCCATCGGCGGCGGCGCCATCCGCTTGGTTCGCGGCGTCGTCGTACCAGAGGAGCCGGTTGTTATTTCGGTCGGCGACCCACAGGTGCCCCAGCGCATCGACGGCCACGGCGAGCGGCTGATTCAGGGTGCTGGCCGAGGCGGCGCCGCCCTGATTGGCCTGGCCGGCGGCGAGCGTTGGCTGCCCGAGTACACCGTCTGCATTGGCCCCATTGGAAGCGGCTGCCGCATTATCCCACCGCATGATGCGGCTGTTGTTTTTGTCCGCCACCCAGAGGACGCCGTTTTCATCGACAGCCGTATCGTAGGGGGAGTTCATACCTGCTGCAATCGTCCCCATATCATCCTGGTCACGCGTAGCGGACGTAAATAAAGGCTGCCCAAGCACCCCGTCGGCGTCGGCCCCGTCCGCCTTGGCGGAAGCGTTGTCGTACCGGAGGACGCGGTGGTTGCCCTGATCGGCCACCCAGAGGCGGCCCGCGGCATCTACTGCGATGCCCCGCGGGGAATACAGGGTGTTGGCTGCGGCGCTGCCCCCCCGATTCGCGCTGTTCGACACAAAGTCGGCCTGCCCCAGCACCCCGTCGGCGCTGGCGCCGTCGGTGAGGCTCTCGGCGTTGTCGAAGCGCAGGATGCGGTTATTCGCCTGATCCGAGACCCAGAGCGAGCCGGCGGCATCGACAGCCACGCTATAGGGGCACTGCACGGTCCAGTCGCCGAGGGCGCCGCCCCCGTTCGAGAGTCCATCGGTGAAATTGACCTGCCCAAGTACCGCCTCCGCGTCGCTGGCATCGAGCATCGCATCGGCCGATGCCCAGCGGAGGACGCGGCTGTTGTTGCAGTCGGCCACGAAGAGCTTGCCCGTCGGCCCGATCGCCATGTCGCGCGGGTAGCGGAGGATCTCCGCCTGGGTGTCGGGCGTGTTCGACGCCAGATCGATCTGCCCCAGGACACCGTCGGCGTCGGCGCCGTTGGCGAAGGGTTGGGCCAATGCGGGCGCCGCGAACAGGGCGCAGAAGAGGGTAACAACGAGCGTTTTCATCGCGTTCTGGACCGATGGTGATAGCAGGACATTTGGCCCGGGTTTCGGCCAGATCGGCGAAAACTATAGCGTTTGGGCTTGTTGCATGGACTTTTCAAACAGGGTAAGTTGCGGAGGATGGTTCAAGGTATTTTGCTTCATGACTGATCTCACGCAGCCGTGTGCCTGGTAATCTGATGCAGGATGCAAGATGCGGGATTTTGTACCGGGCAACAGGCTTTTCGGGCGAAATCCTGCATCCTTCATCTTGCATCCACAGATGGACACGATGCCTTGCGTAACACGAGTTAATGAGTCGGCCTTGCCCCATTGAATCTCGAACCTTAAACCTTGAACTCATCCTTCGATGCGTGGATTAACAGGCAAAACAGCCATCGTAACCGGCGGCCTCGGCGACCTCGGGTATGCCTCGGCGAAACGGCTCCGCGAGGAAGGGTGCAAAGTGGCCCTGTTCGACCTCAAGCCGGACGACGCCGGCATGGCCGAGGCCCTCGACGCACTCTTCGTGCAGACCGACATCGGCGACGAAGCCTCCGTCGAACGCGCCTGCACCCGCGTCGCCTCCACCCTGGGTCCGGCCTCGATCCTGGTTAATAGCGCCGCAGCGTTCATTTTTGCCGGAGTAGAGGCCACGCCGGAGCAATGGGAGCAGATTTGCCGTGTCAACATCGCCGGCACGTCGCTCATGGCGAAACACGTCGTCCCCCAGATGAAAAGCCTCGGGGGCGGAAGCATCGTCAATTTTTCGTCGGTAAGCGGTTTTGTGGGCCAGCCAAACTTCGCTACCTACAACGCCACCAAATTCGCGATCCGTGGCCTCACGAAATGCTGGGCCCAGGACCTCGCGCCCCATGGAATACGCGTCAACACCCTCTGCCCGGGTTACATCTATACCTCCGCGTTCGTAAACTCCTGCCACGCGCTCGGTCTCGATGTCGAGAACGAGAACGAGCGTGCTTCGGCCATGCACCTGCTGAACCGGCAGGGCCGGCCGGAGGAAGTCGCGGCCGCCGTCGCCTTCCTCGCCAGCGACGACGCCTCGTTCATGACCGGCAGCGACATGCTGGTCGACGGCGGCTATCTCGCGAAATAAGCGATACCAGACCCATGATTGATTTTCCCATCATCGATACCCACCTCCACCTGTGGGATCCCGGCCGGCTCCGCTACGCCTGGCTGGACGACATCCCGCTCCTGAACAAACCCTATCTGCTCGACGACTTTAATGCGGCCACCGCTCCGCTCGAGATCGAACAGATGGTCTTCCTCCAGTGCGAGGCGGACTACTCCCAGTACCAGGCCGAAGCCGACTGGGTGACCGGGCTCGCCGCGGCTGACCCGCGCATCGCCGGCATCGTCCCCTGGGCGCCGCTCGAACGGGGCGCCGCCGCCCGCGACGCCGTGGCGAAGCTGGCGGCGAACCCGCTCGTCAAGGGCATCCGCCGGATCATCCAGTTCGAGCCCGACCCCTGGTTTTGTCTCCAGCCGGCGTTTGTCGAGGGCGTGAACCTGCTGGCGGAGTTCAACCTGCACTTCGAACTGTGCCTCAAGGGCGACGACCAGTTTCGGAACGCCATCACCCTCGCCCGCGAATGCCCGGACGTGCGGTTCATCCTCGATCATATCGGAAAACCGTTTATCAAAAGCCGCATCATGTCGCCGTGGGACGAGCTGATGGAGCAGTTTGCCGGCCTGCCCAACACCTGGTGCAAGATCTCCGGACTGGTTACCGAGGCCGACCTTGAAAACTGGGCGCTGGCCGATCTCATCCCGTATGTCGAACATGTGATCGACTGTTTCGGCTGGGATCGGGTGATGTACGGGGGCGACTGGCCCGTGGTCCTCCAGGCCGCCACCTACGCCCGATGGGTCGAGACCCTCGCGAAGTCGATCAAGACCGCCTCCAAAGCCGACACGAAAAAGCTGTTTTGCGACAACGCCCGCGCCTTCTACCGGCTCTGAACTCGCCCGCATGACCCTCCATCCCTCCCGCCTCGCTCCGGTCGTCCTCGGGCTTGCGTCGCTGCTGATCGCGCCGTCCGCCGCCCTCGCGCAATCGCTCGACGGCTACGTCCTGCAAAAAACGGCTCAGCACTACGCGCCCGGCGATCCCGATGTCCCGTTTGCCGCATGGGTCGACGCCGCCGGCGAACCCTGGGGGCATGCCGAACGCGGACCGGTAGACAGCCTGAGGGTGTTCGCGCGCACGCCGGACGGGGTCGTGTGGCTCGGCGGTCCTCATGGCGCCGCCCGGTTCGATGCGTCCGCCACCGAGCGATGGGACCGCTGGCAGTATTTCGCCGGCCGCCGCTGGCTCGCGGACGACCGCGTCCGGCAGATCGTCGTCCAGCCCCACGCGCCGGAGACCGTCTGGATCCGCACCGACGCCGGCGTGTCGCGTATCGCCTTCCGGCCGATGGCGTTGGAAGCCATGGCCGACTCGTTCGACGCCGTCATCGAAGCCCGCCACGTCCGGCACGGCTTCGTCACCCGCTCGAAGCTCCTTCGCGCCGGCGACCTCGCCTCCAGCGTCACCAGCGACGACGACAACGACGGGCTGTGGACGGCCATGTACCTCGCAGCCCAGACCTACCGGTACCGCGTCACCGGCTCCTCCGTGGCCCGCGACCGCGCCGAACGCGCCCTCCGGTCCCTGATGCGCCTGGAGACGATCGACCCTATACCGGGCTACTATGCGCGCACCTACCGCACCCTCGACGAGCCGGCGCCGCACCAGGACAATGGCCAGTGGCACCGCGTGCCGGGCGAGCGCATCGAGTGGAAAAGCGACACCAGTTCCGACGAGTCGGTCGGGCACTATTACGGCTACGCGATCTATTTCGACCTCGTGGCCGGCGAATCCGAAAAAGAAGAAATTCGCGCCTATGTGCGCCGGCTGACCGACTACCTGCTCGACAACGACCTCAACCTGATCGATGTCGACGGGCTGCCGACGCGCTGGGGGCAATGGGGTGAGGACTATTTCGCGACCCCGGAGGGCGACTACGAACGCGCCCTGCGTTCGCTGGAGCTTCTTTCGTTTCTCAAGACGACGTACCACATCACGGGCGATCCGCGGTATCAGGAAGCGTACGAGGAGTACGTGCGCCGCGGATACGCGCACTTCGCGCTTGAATACCGGCGCTGGGGCAGCCAGGAGTGGGAAATCAATTATTCCGATGACGAGCTGTATTTCCTGAGCATCTTCCCGCTCCTGAGCTACGAAACGGATCCGGTCCTTCGCGCCCGGTACCTCGAGTCGCTTCGGTTCACCTGGGCGCAGGTGATGCCCGAACGCAACGCGCTATGGAATTACATGGCGGCCGCACTCGGCGCCGGCCCGCTTACCCCCCGCATCGCCGAGGAAAGCCGCATGCGTCTCGCGCGCACCCCGCTCGACCTCATCGAGTGGCGCATGACGAACAGCCACCGGATCGACGTTCGGCCGAACCGCTCCCCGGATCGGCACAGCCAGCAGGAACTCATCTACGTGCTCGCACCGGACGAGCGCCACGTCATGAAACACAACGGCAACCCGTATGCGGCGGACGGAGGAAATGGCGGCACGACGGAGGAAGCGCCAACCTTCTGGCTGCTCCCCTACTGGATGGGCCGCTATTACGGACTATAGGCCACGCCGGCGTGGCCTCAAGAGGTCGACTTGCGCAACGCCTCGATCTGGCCCCACACCGCTTCGGCCTCGGCTGTCCAGGTCGCGTACGCCTTGATGTCGCCGGCACGCTGTGCGTCGCGGGCCTTTATGAGCAGGCTGTTATACTGTTTTTCCAGGGCGCGAATCGGGTTTCGGGACAGAAAGGAAAACATCGTGTAGCCTCGGCTGGTGGAACGTAGCGAGCGTGCAACCCTCATACCCGCGGCCCCGCCGGTATGCCCAGTGGTACACGACCTCAACCCTCCGTATCGTCGCGCTTCCCGGTACCCGTAAGGTGGCGATACAGATGGTAGGCGCAATCGGGCCCGATCAGCTTCGCCGCAGAGGCGGGCGACAGCCCCATTTTGTGTTTCATGATGAGCCGGCGGTACTGATACCGTTTTCGCATCACATCCGCGCGCTGGCTGAGTTCGTCCTCCGGAGACGCCTCGCCGGATCCTTCCGGCAGCGCTGGGTCGTTCATGGCCGATCTTTCGCTTTTATGGGCTATTTTTAGAAAATACAATCAAAAAGCCTGAATAAGCGCATCAAATAAGAAGATTTTTTTGCAACCATTTGGGCATGTACGTCATTCATGTGTATGTTTTGATGGATGTCCGGTACAGGGAACAAGCCCCTGCCGCAATGGACGCATTTCGTTCGATCGCATGTGGATCCTTTTGCATCGAACCCTGGCTCTGTCCGTCCGCGGTCTCTCTTGTATGTCGGCGAAACATCTGGAAAAAACAATATACCCCACGGACACCCTGCTGCGTGACCCTAGCGCGCACCGGCGTGTCATCCACTACCCCTACGTTCCGATAGAACATGTCTCTACAACACATTACGCGTCTTGACTACCAGAAGACGCATGGCTGGTGGGTCCGTATCCGCCGGAAGTCCAATCCATGCTCCAAGCTGTTTTCCGACGGTGTCTACGGAGGCAAGGAAGAAGCGCTCGAAAAAGCCATCGCCTGGCGGGATGAGAAGCTGAAAGATGCCCCGAAACTCGCATCGCGAACGGTGGAATCAGGCTCCAAAACCGTCAAGACCGGTGTACCGGGCCTGAGCCTTACCTTTGTCGAAGGCAGCGACGGCCCGCTGGCGCACCTCCAGGTGTCGATCCAGCGTGGCGGAAAACGAACGGGTACGCGGTACTCGGTCAACAAGTGGGGCCTTCGCGCCTCGCTCTGGAAGGCCTGCGTGGCCATCGCGAAAGGCACGGTCCAGAGCGGCAACGGCTCGGGCAGAACGTCGCTCCAGGAAATGGCCGTCAAGCTGTACGACGAGGCCTTCCCGAACATCCTCTCCGCACTCGAAGACATGAACCTCGTGATCGAAACGAACGAGAACGAATGAGTGGATGAGTGGATTGGATAACGAATCGCTAAATCTTTCAGTCGTTTGACCTATACGGCCACCCGGGCGATCCCTTACTTTAGTGCACAACAATCAACCCCCTGTGCACGAAGTGAAACGCCAGCCCATCGTTTGGGGGGCCGAAGGGCAAGCGAGTCGCGACGTGCACAGGGGGTATTGTTATGCGGTAGAACGTGCGCACCCTGACGCGCCGAGCGTCCGATCCAGAATGCGGGCGGGCAGGATTACCGGTCCAGAACCCTGTCTCTCAAGCGAGATCCTGCATCTAGCATCCTGCATCCCGCATCTTGCATCCCGCATCTTGCATCCCGCATCTTGCATCCCGCACCCATCCCTCGTTTCGCGTGGTGCGCGGTGTCTTGTCGTTAAGCGATTCCCTATCGATAATACTCGGCCAGGGCGGCAACCGTCAGCTTCTTGACGCGGGGTGAGGCTTCGTATGCCACCTCCTCGCGCAATTCGCTCATTGCCGTGTGGCTGCCGATCGCACTGAGCGCCGCCAGCGCCATGATGCGCGTGCCTTCGGTTGCCCCATCCCGGTACAGGGAAAGCAGATGGGGCACCGCCGGCTTCAGGTTGAGCCGCTTCCCATGCATCTCCGCAAAGAAGATGATGTTCTGGAGGGCCACCTGCTCGTCCTGCACCGTCGACGAGGTCAGCGCCAGCACCAGTTCCGAGGATAGCGCATTCCACCATTGCGGGCTGTAGTCGCCAGTCGCCTCGGTGATGTACTGGTTGACGTACGGCTCGACATCGGGAACGAGGGACTGGGCCGCCGCGGGAAGCGCGAATATGGAAAAAGCGAGCAGGTAAAGCGGGAGCTTGACGTGTCTCATTGGAGTATCTGTTTGGTCTTGTTGAAAGGCCGCCGGTCTGCTCATCACAGCCGGCGTGGTTCGGATACCGGGGGCGGTGACTCGCCCCCGGTGTCACACCCTCAAAAGACCCGATTGCCTCCGAAAGTTTCTAACAGGAAGGGCTTACATAATTTTAGCTTAACACTGTAAGCGGTTTCTTCATTATTTCCTAATATTATTAGGCCGCCTCCTGATCCAAAACCGGCGAACACGCGGGTTTCGCCCAGGCGATACGGAAGCGCATGGAGCCGGGGAGACCGCCCGCTAACCGTTCAATCCGCGCCGAGCGACGCCCTCGATCGCCGCTGCGAACGCGTCCACTTCCTGGACCGTCGTGAACACATTCGGCGTCACCCGAACGCCCTCCCATTCTCCTGGAACGAACCGGGGACGCACGTGGATGCGATGCCGGCGCCACAGAGCGTCCGTAAGCTCCTGCGCGCCGACGCCGGCAAGCCGCACCGTGCCGATCGCGCAGGACTGCGCCGGGTCGTCCGAAGTCAGGAGTTGCACCCCGGGGAGATCCCGCACCTGATCGGTCCAGCGCTGACGTAAATAGCGCAGCCGCGCGGCCTTGCGGTCAATGCCGATGTATTCGTTAAACGCGATCGCCTCGCCGATGGCGTTGCGGTTGGCCACGGGGTGGGTGCCGATCTGCTCGAACTTGCGGATATCCGCGTCCATGCTCGCCGGCGCCGCCATGAGAGGCCACACCTCCGGGATCAGCTCGCGCCGTACGTACAAAAAGCCGGTGCCAAAGGGCGCGGTGAGCCATTTGTGCAGGCTCGTCCCGAAAAAGTCGCACTCCAGCTCGTCGCGGGTAAACGGGAAATGGGCGAAGGCATGCGCCCCATCGACAATCGTCCGGATTCCCCGGGCCCGCGCCATACGGCACAGGGCGCGCACCGGAAAAATCTGGCCGGCGGTATAGGTGATGTGGCTAAAATGGATGACCCGCGTCCGTGGCGTGATCGCCTGCTCGAAGAGCTGGGTCAGCTGATCGGGGTGTTCGGCCGGCGTGGGGATCGGTATGGCCCGAAGCACGATCCCGTCGCGGCGGGCGCGCTGTTCCCACGTCGTCAGCATCCGGGGATAGTCCTGCGTCGTCGTCAACACCTCGTCGCCGGGCTCGAGGCGCAGACCGAACTGGACGATCTGCAGGGATTCCGAAGTATTGCGCGTGATGGCCAACTCCTCCGCGTCGCAGCCGAAGAGTCCGGCAAGCCGGCCCCGGACCATCTCCAGCTCCGGGTACAGCATCTCATCCGCCCAGAAGGACGGACTCATGTTTACGATGGTGTTGTACTGCTGCTCGGCTTCCTGAACCACACGCGGCGCCGGACTCACGCTGCCGCTGTTGAGGTTGATCTGGTTCGGATCGATCGTGAAAGCGTGCCGGATCTGAAGCCAGAAATCCTCATCCGCCGCCAGGGCTTCCGCCGTCCGGGGTCGCGCGGCGCTGAAGGCCGGCGCGAGGCGTTCGAGGGCGTCGGGCTTCCAGCCTATCAGACAGGCCCCGGCCCCCATCCGCTCAAAAAAATCTCGTCTGCGCATGTTTGTTCGGATGCTTGATCTGACCCGGCTCCTCGTGCGAAATCCTGCCTCTTGCCCCCTGCATCCAGCTCCCCCTCCTGCCGGCGCAGTTCTTAAATAACCAACGAGTTATATAGTACATCTCACGATGCGGCCACGAGCGATGTCCGGCCCGGTCTCAGTTTTCCCGGGGCAAGCTCAGCACCTGCCCGTCCGCCAGCAAACGCGCCTCGAGGGCACTGTAGCGGATTTCCTGGACCGGCACGCCGGCGTCGAGCGCGAGGGAGGCCGCGGTAGCGGCGGATTGACCGAGGATCATGAACACGGGCTCCATGCGGATCGAGCCGTACGCGATATGGGAGGCGGAGACGGCGACCGGCACAAGCACGTTCGTCGCCTCGGATGCTTTCGGGATGATGGCGCCGTAGCTGATCGAATAGGGTCCGCCCGGGTTGACCTGGATGTCACCCTCGTTGTGCACGAAGCCGTTGGCATCGACATAGCGCTGGACGTTGTGGGAGTCCATGTTGTAGGACCCCATCCCGATCGGCAGTGGCGTCGGGCGGATGTTGCGAAGGTGCATTTCGGTGGTCACGAAATCGCTGACCATGCGCCGCGCTTCCCGGATGTAGATCTGATGCGGCCAGTGGTTGTTGTCGACGAACTCGTCTCTGGCGAGCCCCCACTGGCTCATGGCCTCGCGCACGTCCGCCGGCACGCGCTGGTCGTTGGCCAGAAACCACATCAGCCCCTGCTGATACGCGACGTGGTCCTGCAAAATCTCCTGCCGGCGCTCATAGGATGCCTCGGGGTAGTCGTAATTCGCCCCGATATGATCGGTGCTGAAGGCGCCGTGGTTGTTCGTGTCCGTCTTGTGGTTGGGGATGGGGTCGAACTTGGCAAACACTTCCCGCCACCCGAGCTCGAGGTAACGCCCCAGCAATTCGTAGCGCATCGGGTCGTAGTTCGCCGGCCGCACGAACGGCATCCGGTTTTCAGGGACGTTCGTCAGGCACATCCGGTAGTTGTAGGCCTGGACCCGGTGGTCGCCCTCGCCCTCCTTGCCCGGATCGCTACCCTGGATACCCGGCAGCAGCCCGCTCGACGGGTCGCCCGGTTTCACATAGGCGTCGACGGCGCGGTCGAACTGGTGTTTGACCGCGTTGCGCGTCTGCACGCCGTTGAGCATCTCGCCATACGCGCTGTTCGGCTCGCGGCCGACGGCGTAACTGATCCCCGCGGTGGCCATGAGGTCGCCTTCGTACGAGGCGTCGATGAACATGCGCCCCCGATAGGTGGCCCCGCTCAGCGTCGTGATGGCCAGCACCCTCGACCCCACCTTGGTCACGCCCCACTCGCGGTCCAGCCACTCGTCCCGGTACACCTCGATCTCGTACTCGCGCACCCAGGCCTCGAACGCCGCTTCGGCGACGTGCGGCTCGAACACCCAGATGGCGTCGGCCTCCGGATCGTAGCGCGAAAACGTCGACCGATCCTCGAACGGCCAGGCGGATTCGTCGTCGTAATGCGCTTTGACGCGCTGGTAGAACGTGCGGGCGAGGCCACCGATGGCCTCCTTGATCCCGGAGTCCGTCCACCCGAGACCGCCCGACGTCATGCCGCCCAGATGCGTTTCGGGGCAAACGAGAACCACCTGGCGCTCCATCCGCCGGCCCTGGACGGCCGCCGTCAGGCCGGCCGACGTGCAGCCATAAATGACAATGTCGTATACCTTGGTCGAATCGTTTACGGTCAGCGGGGGGGAAGCTTCCTGTGCACGAACGGGTGCGAGCATCCCCAACGCCACCAGAAATACGATGGCAAAAATCATGGGTCGCCCTGCTGGAATCATCGCTACATCCTAAGCCGGTCCATCCACCAGGGCGGATCCGGCGCGAAGGCTAAGCTTAGCGACTCGCCGCCATTAACACAAGGGCGAAGGATCGGGGACCCGCCGGCGTCCCGTTTATCCCCCGTACCCGGGCGAGCCTTGCCCGTCCGACCTGTTGGGATAAGGAGAATTTTATCGTGACGTAACACTTTAAGTGACCATTCCCAAATCGTTACCCACGAAGAGAGAACTTTTTCGGCATCGAAAGCGTCTCCTGACCCATCTATTCCATGGAGACCGGGTGGATCGGCTTGCAAGTCGCCCGATCCGCGACGATCTTTATGTCAAACACCCCCTTGAGTCCCCCTCGAAACAGACCCCGGGGAGCGTATCCCGGACCACCATGAAACGCCTCGTCTTTCTCAGCATGGCGCTCATCGTAGCGAGCGGGTGCGACGTTTTTCAGCTCAACGACGAATCGAGCATCGTCAACGGCAACTGGTCCAGCACCGTCGCGGCGGTTTCAGGGACCTGCTGCCAGCTCGAAATCCAGATCAAGAATGCCGACGGCCGGTTGACCGGGTCCGGCACCGTGGAGACGCCCGGCCGGCGTGTCGGGACCTCGGATATCTACAGCATCTCGTTTTCCGGCACCCTGAACAACGACCGGGTGGATCTGCAACTCGACAGCGAATTCAATTCGGGGTCGATCGTGGGGCAGGTCGTGCGCGACTACAGCCGCATCTACGACATGGTGCTCGAGGTGGATTTTTCCGGATTCGGCTACACCGGCAAGGACATCATCCTTTTCCCGCGGGCCGAATAGGTCCGGGCACCCCTCAGGTAGTTTGCCGGATCTCGAAACGGGTGTAACCGGCCGGCGCCATCGCCGTTTCGGTCAGGGAGTCCACCCGCGCCAGGGCCGGCCCCCGCTTCACGAGCGCCTCGAAGCCGCGCAGGGCGTCCACCGGCCCCTCTGCAACCACGACGACGGAGCCGTCGCGGCGATTCGCGACCCACCCCATCACCCGCATTTCACGCGCGCATTGCGCCGTATAGGCGCGAAATCCCACGCCCTGCACGCGGCCACGTACGATCCATTCTACGGTCAGCCCGGGGTGTTCCATGCGCGTTTCTTCAGGTGTGAGATTGCAGGGTGTGAGGGGGGGATGTTGGATGCAGGATGTTGGATGCGGGATGTTGGATGCAGGATGTTGGATGCGGGATGTTGGATGCAGGATGTTGGATGCAGGATGTTGGATGCAGGATGTTGGATGCGGGATGTTGGATGCAGGATGTTGGATGCAGGATGTTGGATGCGGGATGTTGTAAATGGGATTTTGGATGCAGGATGTTGGATGCAGGATGTTTGTACTCAGCATCTTGCATCCTGCATCTTGCATCCCAAATCCCGCACCCCGCATCACGCATCCCCCATCCCGCACCAAATCACTCCAGTGCCCGGATGGAAACACGCAGCGAGCTGGCCTATGCGGCCGGGGGCAGCACATCGAATGCGCCATCGATCCCGCCGTCGCGAGCGAAATCTCCTTCCGCAGATCCCGTCCAGGAATGTACCATCGTGGCCCACCCAGATGCGAGGCTGCAACACCCTTCCGTTCGAGATTCGGCCCACGGCTCGAACGCACTGTACATCCCGCGTAGGCGGAAACCAAGCAAGCCACAACACCGCATGATCGATTTATTGAAACGCTGGGCCGCTCTGGAGCCGGCATGGTGCCATATCGATGGGCGCCGCATCTATTTCGGGCCCTCCGGACGTCAGGAATGGGTAGAGACCTATCGCAAACAGATCCCCTGGCGCGCGGAAGGCGCCATCCAGAAAGCCGTGATCCTGGCTATGGACGAGCGGGCGTGGATCTGGGAGCGGGGCGCCGACGGTTCGCTGACGGTAGGCCACCCGGATGGCGTGCAGTCGGTCGTCCTCTCTGGAACGGACTTCACCGCCGATCTATTGAATGCGTACGTGCAGCGGCTCGAGATAGCGAGGTACCTGCTGGCCGATTGACAGCCGCCGTCTGCGTTTACCGAAAGGACAAAAACAGGAATAGGCCCCACCTCCACCCGGCAGAGCCTATTCCATGATCAGTACTGCAAGCGTTTATTAGCGCAGCCTCCGGGCCTTGCGTTACAGATCGAACGAACTTTTTTTACACTTTCGATAAAATCGCCTCTATCGGCCCAAAATCAATGTTTTTTTCTCTCCCCCCAGGCCATGATCAGTGTTGTTAGCGGTACGAACGGGTTCATCGGCAGCCGGCTGGTCGAGGCCCTCCTGAGCCAGGGGCACGAGGTCCGGGCGCTGACGCGCTCCCCCAACGCCCCGGCGCCCGCCGGCACGACGCCGTTTCCGGTCGACTTCGCGCGGCCGGACCGGATCCTGGCATCGGGCGCGCTGGAGGGGGCCGACTATGTATTCCATGTCGCCGGCGTGACCCGGGCGCTGACGATCGACGCCTTCCGGGAAGGCAACGTGACGCCGCTGCGGTCCCTCATGTCGGCGCTGGAGACGGCGGAGGCTCCGCTGCGCCGGCTCACGCTCGTGTCCTCGCAGGCCGCCGCCGGACCGGCTCGGGGGCCCGGGCTCCCGGTCGACGAGACGATGCCCCCCTCCCCGTTCGAGATCTACGGCCAGAGCAAATACGAAGCGGAACGCCTCCTCCAGGACCAGACGGGCCGGCTTCCGTACACCATCATCCGCCCCTCGGCCGTGTATGGGCCGCGCGATCAGGATTTCCTGGTGCTCTTCAAACAGCTGCGGCGGGGAGCGGGATTATACCCGGCCAACAAAAGCAGCCGGATCGCGACGATCCACGTCGACGACCTCATCCAGGGCATGCTCAGGGCTACGTTCGAGGATGCGGGGCGCGACGAGGTGTTTTTCCTTACCCACGAGGAGGACGTGGGATGGCGGGAGGTTTACGCCGGCATGGCCCGCGCCATGGATCGGCCGCTGCGCTTCGAACTCGAAATACCTCGCCTGTTTGTCCGCGCCGCCGGCGCCTTCGGCGACCTGGCCTCTCGCGTGTCGGGGCGCCTATCGCTCGTCAACAGCCACAAGGTCAGCCTGGGCCTTTCGCCGTACTGGACCTGCTCGGCCGAAAAAGCGCGGCGGCTCGTTCGCTTCACGCCGTCCGTACCGCTCAACGAAGGCCTGGCGGCGACGTATCGATGGTACCGCGAGCACGGCTGGCTCTGAGGCTCTTCAGGCCGGCGTGGGCCGCGCAGGCATCTTGCCGAGCAGGGCGAGCAGGTCTTCCCGGTTGAAGGGCATCGCAATCAGACCATCCCACGCGATCTCCGACGCGGGGCCGCTCCAGTCCTTGTCGATCAGACCGATACAGACCAGGTCGGCCCGGCGCGGCGATGTCGCCAGGCTCCTGCGGGCGTCGGCCAGCCCGGCGTCCATCGCGTTGACCAGGACGGCGTTGCAGGAGGCGTCCGGAGCCTCGTCGCCGGTCCACGGCTCTACCTCCATGCCGGCGTCGGTCAACATGCGCGTCAGGATGCGCGCGTGGAACGGGTTGGGTTCCGCGATGAGCACCCGCAGCCCGTCTACAGCCCGGCAGTTTGCGCTGCAGGGCAGCACCAGGGTAAACGTGGTGCCTACCTGGGGCTCGCTCTCGACACGGATCTCCCCTTCCATGAGCCGCGCCAGACGCTGGCTGATGGCAAGCCCCAGACCGGTGCCTCCATACTTGCGCGTCGTGGAGCTGTCCACCTGCGAGAACGACTGGAACAGGCGGTCGATCCGCTCCTTCGGGATGCCGATCCCGGTATCCTGAACCGCAATGGCTACCCCGGGGCGCCCGTCGGGCAGCTCGATCGTCGCGCAGCGCAGCGTCACGCTGCCGCGCTCCGTAAATTTGACCGCATTGGAAAGCAGGTTCAGGACGATCTGGCGGATGCGGAATTCATCGCCCGTAAACCGCTCCGGCTGCTGATCGTCGATATCGAGCTTCAGATCCAACCCCTTGTCCGCCGCCCGGGCCTGCAGCAACATCGAAACCGACCGCAGCGTGGCGCCAAGGTCGAATTCACGGTGTTCCAGCTCGATCCGGCCGGCTTCGATCTTCGAGAAGTCGAGGATGTCGTTGATCACCATCAGCAGGCTCTCGCCGCTCGCGCGAATCACGTCGACATACTCCTCCTGCTCGGCCGTGAGTTCCGTCTCCATGAGGAGGCTCGTCATGCCGATCACCCCGTTCATCGGGGTGCGGATCTCGTGGCTCATGTTGGCGAGGAACATGCTCTTCGTGACCGTCGCCTCTTCCGCCACGCGGCGCGCCTCGATGAGCTCTTCCCGATAGGCTTTTTCGCCGCTGACATCCGCGAAGGAAGTGACGACCGCGTAGGGCCGCTCCTCCCCCGTCCGCCAGAGCGGTTCGGAATTGATCGAGATCCAGCGCAGGTCGCCGTCGGGCACGATGATGCCCATCGTCACGCCGTGGAGCGAAGCGCCCGTCTGGAGCGTCACCATCGCCGGATGCTCATGCCCGGGAAACGGCGACCCATCCTCCTTGATCGCTCCCCATCGGGGATCCATGGACGTACGCTCGCTGAGCTGGTCTGTCGTCAAGCCCAGGATGCGCTCCGCGCTCTCGTTGGCGGCTATGATCTGTCCATCCGCCTGCTGCAAGACGATGCCTTCGGTGAGCACCGCGACCACCGTGCGGTACCGCTCCTCGCTTTCCTGCAGCACGCGTTCGGAGGCGTGCCGGCGCTCGTTCTCCTCCACGAGCCGCATGTTCGTCTGCCGCAGCAATTCCGTCCTGCGATCGACTTCGCGTTCGAGCCGGGCCGCGGCTTCGCGATGCTCGCGATCCAGCTGCTCCTGGATCAGGCGTCGCTGCTTGAGCATCTCGCGGATGCGGATCCCGAGGCTCCCCTGTTTCAACAACAGCTCGAACAGCAACCCGATCACCATCGCCACTTCCTGCCACCGGGCGGCCGGCAGGATCCCGGCCGTGGCCAACGTAAAGACCATGGAGGGCAGGAGCGCGCAGGCGGTTGAGATGAAATACAGCACCGCCGGCCTGAAACCCTGCCGATACCGGATCCATGCGATCGTATGCTCGATCGGGGGCCAGAGCACGCAGCTCGCCACGACGAACCAGATCATGTTGTACCGCGTGGAGAGCCCCAGCGCGACGACCCCGATGAAAAACGACACCAGGACAGCGCGGTCGAGACGAGGCAGGTACCTGTTGGATTCAAAAAAATGGCGAACGAACAGCATGCGCACGACGACCGGCATCAGGGCTAGCGTCAGCACCAGCTGCTCCCGCCAGACGCTCGCGAGGTCGGCAACCACGTAGCTGTCGAGGTCTTTCCAGACGAAAAGAAACAGCCCGAACATCGCCGTATAGAGCCCGAAGTAGAGCATGTGCCGCTCGCGCGCGAACGCATAGAGCAGCACATTGAGGATCCCCAGCGCCGCGATGATGCCCATGAGCAGTCCCCACGACAGGAGGTGCTGGGCTTGCATGGCGGCGAACTCGTTCTCGGTGAGCACCGCGAGCGGCAGCTGCATCTGACGCGTGGTTTCGAATCGCACCAGAAAGGTGCGCGTCTCCCCCGGACTCACGTGCAGCGCACCGGCCGGCAGGACGCTCATCACGGCGCGCCGGCTCATTGGCACACGCTGCCCGGTTTCCTGGGCGACCCAGCCGTCGGGACTCCAGGAATACAGCGTCATCCAGTCGATTTCCGAAAAGGTCATCGCCAGATAAAAAGCCCGCTCCTCGGTCAGATTCTGCACCTGGAAGCGTCCCCACATCACCAGCCGCTTCATCCCGAAGTTCGGCACGGCCTCCGAGACGCTAAAGAACCCATCCTGGCGCCGGGCCACCTCCTCCGCCGTCCACGTCCCGTCGAGATCCTCGATGAATTCGATGTAAGGCGTCAGCGAAACCTCCTCCACGCCGGCCACCATCTTGAGCGCCGGCGCGCGCGGTGGTTGCTGTGCGATCCCACCAAAAAGAAAAGCCAGAAGTATCAGAAGCGGCATCTGAACGGTGGTAGAAGACCAGGGAACTGCGAAATGATCAACTGAGAAACTGTTGAGAAGTAAAAACAGGTTGTCTTCCTGAGCCCCCGGCGCTTGCGACGGGGTTGTCGAAGGACCTCCCGAATCACTCGCGCATGGCTCCCATGAGCATCTCACGGTGGTTCGAGAAGTCTCCCCGCGTTCGCGGGGACGGGCATTCATCACGCCCACCGCAAGCGGAGGGCGGTTCAGGATGAGGGACCGAGAAGGATTTTTGAAAATCCCAACCGTTTCTGAACGGCGCACCGGCCCCTGCCGGACTTTTTCAGGGGATCGACCGATGCGCCCGCTGCTTGAATCCACAGCGTCATCGAGGAGCAAAAACCTGAAATAGCTGACGGCGCTGCAGCTTTTTTGCGATCGTTTTCCGAACTTCAGCCCGCCCCTTACCCAGCCTCTCACCGTTCTGCCTGGCCGCTTCATGAAAGAAGCCCCCGAATCCACGTCGTTCACGCGTCGGCACTTTATAAAAACGGCTTGTCTGCCCCTGGCCTCCGGCGTTCTGGCCGGCTGCGGTGCTTTCGGAGGCGCGCGCACGACGCCGCCCGACTCGATCTCCACGGCATTCAAAAGCGACCATCCCCTCGCCGCGCTGCGCTTCCTGCACCAGGGCGTCGTTCGGAAGGACATGCGCTTTGCCTTTGCCCCCCAGCCCGTGCACATCGCCGAGGACGCCATCCACTGGCACGTCAAGGGGGAGCTGCCCTATCTCTCCGAAGTGACGGGACCGGAGGAGGACAAGCGCCTGCTCGCGCCTCCGATCGGGATGCGATCCGGCGTCCCGCTGGGCGGCATGGGGGGCGGCACGGTCGAGATCCGCGCCGACGGCAGCCTGAGGGATTGGCAAATTTTTAATACCTCGCCGGCATCCGAAGGCATGAAGGTCGATATCGAGGATTTCCTCCTCGGCATCCGGACACAGACGGGCGGCGGAACGCCCCGGGCCTGGGCGCTGCGGACGCATCCGCCGGGCGGATTGCCGGGGGTCGACCAGATCACGTTCTCGGGCGCCTTTCCCGTAGCCCGACTGCTGCCGGAGGCGGAGGGCCTGCCGCTCGACGTGGCCTGGTACGCCTACACGCCGTTTGTGCTGAACGACACCGCCTTCAGCGCCACGCCGGCGCTCGCCTTCACGCTGCTGCTCCATAACACCGGCAGCGCCCCGGTGAACGCTTCGGTGATGTGCAACCTGCCCAACTACCTGCAGGGCACGTTCCGCCTTCAGCGCGGCATCACCCTCACGCGCAACGGCGACACGCCGGAGGCGGGCACCATGACGCTGGAAACCCTGACCGGCTTCAACCTGAGCAGCATGGTATCGAGCGACCTCGACGAGATCTGGAGCGTATTCGAGCAGGAAGGATCGTTCGACGGGCAGATTGCGATGGGGCTCTTCGGCTACGGCGCCGCCGCCGCCACGGCCGTCGTCGAGCCGGGCACGACGCAGGTCGTCACATTTGTCCTGAGCTGGCACTTTCCCAACCGGCGCTTCTACGGAGCCGACGTCGGACAGGGCTATGCGGCCCGCTTCGACGGGGCGCCGGCCGCCGCCGCGGCCTTCATCGACCGCCTGCCGGATGTCTGGAAAAGCCTCAACACCTGGCAGGCGATGTGTTTCGACAATGCGCTGCCGGCGGCGCTGCAGGACGGCCTCGCAAACAGCCCGGCCATCCTCACCAAATCCGCCGTTCACACCCGGGCGCGCCACTGGCGGTTCTGGGACACCTTTTCAGCGCCGTCGCTCTCGTCATTGCCGGCCAGCCTGTACCGGGCCATGCCGCTGGCGTTGTTTTTCCCGGACGTCCTGCACGACCATCTGCGCGCCTACGCGGCCGTCCAGGCCGACGACGGGAGCCTGCCGGCCTCGCTCGGGCTGGGCGGTCGCACCCCGTTCGACGCCGCCGAAGGACCGGTGCAGGCCGACAACGGCCCCGCCTTCGTCCTCGAAACCTGCGCGCTCGTCCGGGCAACCGGCAACCGGGACATCCTGGCCGAACTCTGGCCCCACGCGCGCAAGGCGATGACCTGGCAGGCCGCCCGCGCCGAACGGCTGGGTTTGCCGGACCGGCTCGACTCCATCTACCGGTGGTGGCAGTACGGGGAGAAGGATCTGGCGGCGTATGGCGCCCTGCTGCATCTGGCGGCCGCCCAGGCTGCTGTCCAGCTCGCCACCCTCGCCGGCGACACCGCATTCGCGGCCACCCTCCGCGATCTGGTCAAGCAAGGTGCGGCCGCATTCGACACTGCCTTCTGGACGGGCGAGCACTATCGCGCCTGGCACACCGCCGGCGAACCGGCTACCGACGCCCTCCAGGCGGATACCCTGTACGGATTGCTCTGGTGCTACATGCTGGATCTCGACCCCGTCATCGATCCCGAGCGCGCCCGCCGGCATCTCCGGGCCGAAACCCGCGCCAACGGCACGCCCTACGGCGCGATGGCGATGCGCGGCGCCGGCGGCGACGAGGACGGGCTTTCGCCGGAACGGCCCTATCAGTTCCTCGCGGCCGGCCGCGGCGGGCCGACGGACTCCGTGGTGTGGCAGGCCGCAACGTACAACAGCGCGGCGCTCGCGATCCACCTCGATGTCGACGCCCGCGACGCCCTGGCACGCGCCGAGAAGGCCGCGACACACCAGTACCGCACGCTGCGCGACCCGTGGAATGTGTTCGAGATGCAGGCCGGCTGGGACGGCAGCCCGTGGGCCTATTCGCATCATCCCGCCCATCTGACCCTCTGGACGCTCCCGCTCGCCCTCACCGGGCAACGCTATGACGCGACCACCCGAAGCCTCACGTTCCATCCCCGGGATTCCATATCGCGAGCACCCTTTGTCACGCCGGCCGCCCGGGGCTCCCTCGAGGTGCGCGGCGGCGGCCGGTATACCCTGCACGTGTCCGACGGCCGACTCATCCTCGAGGAACTGCGCATCGGGGCCGACGTCGTACAGCGCGATGTGTTGCTCGAAGCCGGCCAGGTGCTCCGGATCGGATAACCCCCCCTTTTCGCCCAGACCGCATGAACATCCGTTTCCTTCTCCTGGCAGGCCTCCTCGTCGCCGGCGCCCCCGCCGCTTCCCGGGCCCAGTCGCATAACCACCTCGATCGGGTCAACACCCCGGTCGCATACGCGACCCGCGCCGCGTGGGACGCCCACGCCGGCTGGCTCCGCGACCAGCTGCTCGTCGGCAGCGGCCTCTATCCGATGCCCGACAAAACGCCGCTGCGCCCGGTCACCTCGGAATTCACCCTCGGGGACGGCTATACGGTGCAATCGATCGGCCTGGAGACGTATCCGGGGTTTTACCTGACGGGAACGCTCTACCGCCCGCGGGCCGGCACCGGTCCTTTTCCGGCCATTTTGTCGCCACACGGACACTGGGACGAGGGCCGGTTTGAACATACGGACCTGGCCTCCATCCCGGGCCGCGCCATCACGTTCGCCAGGCAGGGCTACGTCGTCCTCTCGTACTCGATGATCGGGTACAACGAAAACAGCAAGGACTTCCCCCACCGCTTCGACGAGATGAAGTACCAGCTATGGGGCTTTTCGGCGATGGGCCTTCAGCTCTGGAACAGCCTGCGCGCCCTCGACTACCTGAGCAGCCTCCCGGAGGTCGATGCGAACCGCATCGGGATGACCGGGGCGTCCGGCGGAGGCACGCAGACGTTCATGCTCACCGCCATCGACGACCGCATTGCCGCGGCGGCGCCGGTGAACATGATCTCGGCGCACTTCCAGGGCGGGTGCATCTGCGAAAACGGGCCGCTCACCCGGCTGGACGACAACAACATCGAGATCGGCGCGCTGGCCGCGCCGCGCCCGCTGATGATGGTATCGACCGCCGGCGACTGGACGGTGAACACGCCGAAGGTCGAGTATCCCGCGATGCAGGCGATTTATCGGCTTTTCGATGCCGAGGACCGCGTCGCCAACGTCCACCTGAACTATCCCCACAACTACAACAAGGAGAGCCGCTCGGCGGTGTACGACTGGTTCGCCCGCTGGCTCACGCCCGAGTTCGGCGACGTCCCGGAAGCCGACGAGCTCAACCTCCTGCCGGCCGATACCCGTGAAATCAAGCTGCCCCGGCGCACCCCGACGCCCGAGGCGCTGTTCGCGCAGGTGAAAACAGGCGCCGAGCGTCAGCTGTCGCACGCGAAACCGACCGACGCGGCCTCCCTCGACGCCTATCGGGCCACGTACGGCCGGGCGCTCGAACACGTCCTTTTTGCGCCGCCCGAGCCCGGACAGGTCCAGCTGGACTACCTCGCCCCGTCGCCGGCGGCCCCGGCGCGTCGGGCTGTCCTTATCGTGCATCCCGGCACCCCGGCCTCGGAGCGGACGGCGCGGTCGCTGGCGCGGCAACAGCAGATCGATGGCCGGCTCGCGGCCCTGCTCGTCCCCTATCCCGAAGGAGATACGTTCGTGCCGCCCGATTCGATCGCGTACTGGACGACGTACAACGCCACGGTACCGGTAAAGCGGGTCCAGGAAATCCGCCGGGCGATCGAGACCCTTTCGGCCCGCCCCGGCATCGAAAACGTGGAGGTGATCGGTCTGGATGAGGCCGGCGTGTGGACGCTGCTGGCCCGCGCCATGGCCCCGGATGTCGCCGCGACGACGGTGCACCTGAACGGCGTGGCCTACGACACGGATGACGACTTCCTGGCGCACCTGCCCGTGCCGCTGCTTCGGCGCGCCGGCGACCTCCGCACGGCGGTCGCGCTCATCGCCCCCGCCCCGCTGACCATCACCCACCTGCCCGACGGCGCGCTGGCGGACTGGATACGGGACCTCTACGCGGCGCTCGGGGCCGAACAGGCCCTGCATCTATCGGCAACCGACTGAAACATCCCACCGATGGCAAAAGACTACCTCGATCAACCCTACCACGCGCTGCGTCGCGCCGATCGGGCCATGGCGGACGACGACCAGATCCGTCTTTACCTGCATCGGGCGGCCTATGGCGCCCTGGCGGTCGTGCACGATGGACAGCCCTTCATCAACAGCAACCTCTTCGCGTACGACGAGGCCAACCGGGCCATCTACATCCACACGGCGCACGTCGGGCGTACGCAGGCCATTTTTGCGTCAACCGATGGCGCCCCGCTGTCGGTCTGTTTTTCGACCTTTTCGATGGGCCGCATGCTGCCGGCCGACGAAGCGCTCGAATTCAGCGTGGAATACGAAGGCGTGACCGTCTTCGGCGAGGGCCGGCTGGTTGAGGATGAGGAGGGGATGCGGCACGCGCTGCAGATGCTGCTCGACAAATACGCCCCGCACCTGCGCCCGGGCCGCGACTATCGGCCAATCGTGGAGGAGGAACTCAAACGTACGGCCGTCTTCCGCATCGATATCCGGCAATGGAGCGGAAAAAAGAAAGAGGAGTCCCCGTCGTTCCCGGGCGCCTACCACTACCCGCTCGAGCCCTGAGGCGAACGACCGTTCAGGCCGCGGACGCGCTGACGGTCTCGATCATCTGCCAGCGATGCAGCAGGTCCTGCAGCACCGGCTCGATCCGGTCGCGCAGCACACTGTTGGCATAACCGGCCCACGCCACGTCGTAAAGCAGCCGCAGCGGCGCATCGGCCGGCCCGCCGGCCGGGTCGACGATATGCACGCCCAGCTCCTCCGCGATCAGTTTCGTGCAGAGGTCGTACGGATGGCAGCAGATCCCCGTGGATTCGCCGCGATCGGCGAGCAGGGTCGAGAGAAAAGGGCGCAGATCGGCCACAAAACGGTCGTGCCCCGTCATCAGCTCGTACAACTGGCCGCCCGTCGAGATGTACTGGTCCTCAAAGCAATGCGCGCGGCCTTCCTGGACCGGACCGATGAGGGTCTGGATGAGCGTGTCGTCGATGGCGGCGAGCACGTCGCGGCCGCCGGGGAAAATGCGGGAGATCGTGGCGAAACCGTGCTCGACGGTCGTGGCGCGGGAGGGGCGAAGGAGCAGCGGCCGGCGCGCGCCCGTGATGCGGTTGTAGCGCTCGGCGCGGGCGCCCTCGCCGCGCGTGGCCCAGAGCACGTCGGAGAGATGCTGCTTGACCAGCGGGATTTCCGTCTGCACCGCCAGCACGATATCGCTGAGCGCCGTCTCGGGTCCCAGATTCGGGGCGACGCCGGTGAGAATCCAGGCGCTCCGCTTCTGATACATCAGGCCCCGCGTGCCGTCGATCGGATCCATGATGATGCGCCAGCGGGCCTCTTCGGCCGAGGCGCCCCGCGGGAGCACCATTTCGCCGCCGGCGAGGCCTTCGGCGATCAGCACGATCGGGATGTCCGGGGCGACGTGGCGTTCCAGAAACGGTACCAGTTCGGATTCACCGACGCGGTCGATGTGGTAGATCGTGTCTTCGTCGGATTCCTCGGCCACGTCGGCCAGGTGGTCGGTGTCCGCCAGTTCACAGGCGGCAACTACACGATTACGGATCTGCTCATGCAATACGCGTATCGCATCGAGCAGGACCGGCAGGTCTTGCGTGGAGGGCTTTCTCACGATGTCTACCGCTGAAATGAGAGAATATTAGAGATTCGCAACGGCCCGAGAACGTCTGCCAGAAAGGACAAGCCGCAAGAGGAGGTGCGCGATCCGGGACGATCGATCGCATGCGGCAGGGTCTACGGCGCCAGGAGATGTTTGCACCCTTCCTGGTATGGCCTGAACTTGGACCGGTTCCGGTCGTCTGGAATCTTCAAATAACATGCCACGAAGTGCAAACCCGTCCATTTCCAGGTCGTCCGGAGACGATCGACGGATTTGTCGACGGAAACCCCGCACATAGCGTCCTGAACCGCTCTGGGCTGGATTTCCGTGAATCGACGTTGCTGAAAATTCTTCACGGTTCGGACGTGCTACGGAAGAATTCCGAACGAATCCCTGCAGCCAGTGCGCAGGCCGGCATCCGATAACCCCCCTCCTACCCCGTACATTCCGATCACATGGCTATGCGCTAAAGGCGCACGTCACGTACTCCTTTCCGGCGTAGACGCTTAAAAGACCAGCGCGGTATCATACATCCGCCTCCCCTGTCTTTTACAGCCATAATCAGCCACGAACATGGGTAAAGGGGCCGTCATTGCCGCGCTCGCGTTGACCGTTATCATCGTCACGCTCCAGAACAGTTCACGACTGACCAGCCTCCAGGCTGAAGCGGAAACCTCCGACCATCAGAACAGCCTGATCGCACGCGAACTGGCGCTGGAGGCGCGAAAAGTCGTGCTCACGCACTGGGTCTCCTCCAACGGCGTCGGCACGACAGCGCCCTTCGACAGCGTCCACCAGAGCGGCGGGATGTATCGGGTCGTGAACTACACCCGGGATGGCAACGTCCTGGACTACACGGTCCAGGCGGAATACGGAAGCGCCATACACGAGATCCGTAGCCGGTACGAGTGGAATAACTTCGCGGCCCGCGGCGGCCTCCAGATCAAGGCAGCCAACCTGGACGCGCAGATCTCCCCCCTCGCGCAGCTGAACCTGCAGCATGTCGTGCTCGACGACCAGAGCCTGCTCGACCTGGAAGACATGCTGGTCGATGAACTCAGCGCCATCGACAGCCTCGGCGAACTGGGCATTGGGTGGTACGACCTGCAAAACGACCTGAACACGGCGCTCGTCTCGAGCAACCATCCGGAAATCTCGGTGCTGCCGGTGACGCAGGTGCAGCGGGACGCGTACGACCACTCCACGGGCATCTACTTCCCGGATCAGGTGAGCCAGACCGTGGCGACGTATGTCGCGAAGAACCCCGGCTCGCACCTCGTCGTCACCGATCTCGCCGACCTTGGCGGCTCCTTCAACGACGGCATCCACGAAGTCATGACCTTCCAGGGCGATCTCATCGTGAGCAATGGCTTCTCCGGCGAGGGCGTTCTGGTGGTGGAAGGCAACCTGCGCGTCCTGCCGGATGTTGCGTTCAACTGGACGGGGATCGTGCTGGTCAAAACGCCGTCGGACATGCTCAACCCGTACGTCGATCTCTCCGGCGACGTGTCGATCTCGGGCAGCCTGATCGCGATTGAAGAAGGCGTACCCAACTTCGGGCACATGGACGTATCCGTACTCCGCGACTACGGCGCCGCCTGGTCGCTGCCGAGCGGACAGGACGCCCTGTATTACAGCCATCAGCATGACTACAGCGGCACCTACGGCTGGCAGGTGCTGTTTCGCACGGATGCCGTCCCGGTCGTTCCGCTGTCGATCACCAAATTCGATGCGTTCCTGTCCGTTTTCGACCCGCAGGAGGAGATCTACCTGGAGCTATTCAATGCGCAGAACCACGGCCGTTCGCTGCTGACGATGGAACTCGCCGACGAGGAGCGCTACACCTTTCCCGTCGCAGCGGGCTTCGATCCCAACCTGAGGTCGACGGGCAGCCCGTTCGCTACCCGCCCGTTCAAGATTCAGGACCTCGTCTACCTTGACCTGGTCGTCACGCGCCTCAGCGCGCTGAACCGCCTGTGGGACAGCGACACCCCCTACGACGTGTGCGCGTACAACACCGTCACGAAATCGCGCACGTGGGCAACCAACTGCACCTGGGGCACGCAGAGCCGCATGGGGGACCTCACCCTGCGCATTCGCAAGGCCAACGGGGCGCTCATCTACGAGGCGCCGTTCTACTGGCACCGCCGCAAGGACGAGCTCGACGACTTCGAGGAGGAAATGCAGGATCTGATCAATAATATCACGTCCACCGACTACGGCCTCGATCTCACCATCGGCCCGAACGCGACCATTTCCACCAACCCGGGCGCCATCGCCGGCATCGGCGCCTTTGGCGGCATCACGCTCGGCCTGACCCACCTCGGCACCTGGCAGCGGGCCTGGACCGTCGGCGATACCGCGCAGCCCTGAGCCGAACCGGAATCCCGTATGCGGGTTCACAGGGCGTCCGGAGTCGCATCGTCGCGCCATGTTTTGGTTTTGCGCCGATAGTTGAGCGCCTATGCGCCGGTGGCTCATGGCGGCGGCTGGCCCCTCATCGTATTCTGGGGACGCACTCAATCAACACGGGATCTCCTTGAACGTATGAAAACCAACAGCAACGTCAACATCGAGAAGCTCGAATCGGCGCTGCGTTCGCTGCGTGAGGCGAACGGCCGGCTCAAGCTGCAGGTGAAGGCTCTCGACACCGCGCTTCAACGCCTGCACACCACGATGAACAAGGTCTACGAGAAGCACGGCTCGCCGTTTGGGGACAGCATCGAGGCCACGCGCATCTGGCACAAATACCATCAGTACACCACCCAGAACTGACGGTCCGCGCACAGACGAAAGATTTTCACCCGGTCCACGCTTCGTGGGCCGGGTTTTTTATTGCCTTGCTCGCGGTTTCGTTTGTTTATTGTGCCCGGAATCACCGCAGGCATCCGCCTGCAGCCTGTGGCCTCTCGGCGGGCGGGCGACAGCCGCGCTGCCCGGGCACAGGCCCGTTATCTGTAAACACCCTGGAGGTATCCCGTGAACGCGGACGAACGCATCATCAATCCGGTCACCCGGCGCGCATTTCTCAAAACGGCTGCCGCCACGACAGGCCTCGCAGCCAGCCTCATGCCCTCGGGCAACTTCGCCTACGCCGGCGGCTCCGACGCGATCCGCGTGGGCCTGATCGGCATCGGCGGCCGCGGATCCGGGGCGGCGCGCGATTGCGCGGAATCCTCGGAAGGCGTCCAGCTCGTCGCCATGGGAGACCTCTTCCGCGACCGGCTCGAAGAGCGTCGGATGCCGCTGAAGGAAGCGCTCGGCGACAGCTACCAGGTGAAGGACGACCACTGCTTCAGCGGGTTCGACGCCTACAAACACGTCATCGAAAGCGACGTCGACCTCGTGATCATGGCCACGCCCCCGGGCTTCCGGCCGATCCACCTCCGGTACGCCGTCGAGGCCGGCAAACACTGTTTCATCGAGAAGCCCTGCGGCGTGGACCCCTCGGGCGTCCGCTCGGTCATCGAATCGGGCGAGATGGCGAAAGCGAAGGGGCTGTCGATCGTGGCCGGCACCCAGTACCGCCGGCAGCCCAGCTACGTCGAAGCCGTCAAGCGCATCCACGAAGGCCGCATCGGGCAGGTCGTCGGCGCCTCGGAGTATTACCTGACGGGCCCCATCTGGCTGCGTCCGCGCAAGCCGGGCATGTCCGACATGGAGTGGCAGTGCCGCAACTGGTACTATTTCACGTGGCTCTCCGGCGACCACATCGTCGAGCAGTTCGTCCATAACCTGGACGCGATCAACTGGGTGATGCAGGGACCGCCCGTCAGCGCCATCGGCTCCGGCGGCCGGCAGAAACGCGTCGACCCATCGTTCGGCCACATCTGGGACAACTTCAACATCCAGTACACCTACGCCAACGGGGCGCGCGTGACGGCCATGTGCCGGCAGATGGAAAACTGCTACACGAACGTGTCCAACCGCATCATCGGCACCGAAGGCGTGGCGGACGTCAACCCGGATTCCTCGCTTCTCACCTCGCACAAAGGCAAAGTGATCTTCGAGTACCCGGAAAAAGGCAACAACCCGTATGTGCAGGAGCATGCCGACCTGATCGCGAGCATCCGCGAGGGCAAGCCGCTCAACGAAGCCGAAGAGGTCGCCTACAGCACGATGACGGCGCTGCTCGGACGCGAGGCCTGCTATACCGGGCAGGAATTGACCTGGGAGCAGATGATGCGGTCCGAGCAGAAGCTCGTGCCGGACGACTTCGCGTTCGGATCCCTCGCCGAAGCGCCGGTCGCCGTCCCGGGCGTCACCCAGGTCGAACGCTTTTTCTCCTGATCGTAGCACCCTATCTCATGAATCGTCGCACGTTTCTGTCGCAGGCCGGTGGCCTGAGCCTCGCGCTCGCCGCCGCGCCGGCGCTGCCGCTGTCCGGCTTCGCGCCCCGCAAGCGCCTGTTCAAGGCGCTCAAGTTCGGCATGGTCGACGAGCCCCTCTCGATCCTGGACAAGTTCAAGCTGCTCAAGGAGATCGGATTCGACGGGGTCGAGCTCGACAGCCCGAGCGATCTCGACCCGCAGGAGGTCGTCGACGCCCGCGACGCCACCGGCCTCCTGATACCGGGCCTGGTCGATTCCGTCCACTGGCGCAAGACGCTTTCCGACCCCGACCCCGCCGTGCGTGAAGAGGGGCGCGCTGCCCTGGAGCATGCCCTGCGGGAGGGCCGCCGCTACGGCTGCACGACGGTGCTCCTCGTGCCGGCGGTGGTGAACAAGGAGGTGAGTTATGCGGAAGCCTACGAGCGGTCGCAGGCCGAAATCCGCAAGGTGCTCCCGCTCGCCCGCGAGGTGGGCGTAAAGATCGCGCTGGAAAACGTCTGGAATCAGTTTCTGCTCAGCCCCCTCGAGTTCGCACGGTACATCGACGAATTCGACAGCCCGTGGATCGGCGCGCATTTCGATATCGGCAACATCGTGAATTACGGGTGGCCCGAGCAGTGGATTCGCACGCTGGGTCCGCGCATCCTCAAGCTGGACGTCAAGGAATTCAGCCGCGAAAAGCGCAACGACCAAGGGCTGTGGGAAGGCTTCAAGGTCGAGATCGGCGAAGGGGATTGCGACTGGCCGGCGGTGAACGCCGCGCTGGCCGACATCGGGTATGTCGGCTGGGCCGCCGCCGAGGTCTCCGGCGGCAATGCCGATCGGTTACGCGATATCGCCGCCCGGATGGATCGCGTCCTGCCGACCGTCTGAACGCGCCGGCATCGGCGCGATGTGCAGACCGGCATCCAGCAGCCGGCCGCTTTCCGGACCGTAGTTGAACAGCACATCCAGCCCCGACATGCCGGGCACGAAGCCTTCGAAGTTCTGGCGATAGGCCGGCAAGTCGAACGTCGCGACGTGCGGGTCGCTGACCCGGGCCGCGTCGCGCCGGCTTTGCGCCTCGGGCATTAGCACGTCTTCACGTCCGAGCGCCCGGCAGATCGCCTCCAGCGTGTCCGGGGCGCCCGGGAGCGAGGAGGCGCGGCGCAGGGCCGTGGCCGGCGCCAGCATGTCGGCCATCCATTCCATGCTCCGGCAGGTCAGATCCCCGAGAACACGCCACTCCTGATCCCATATTTCCATGAGCGGATCGATGTAGTAGTCATAAAACGGGGCGGAGCTGTAGTTGTACTGAATCGAGCGCCGGTGGCTGCCGGACCAGGCCGCGCGCGGATCCACGATCGTCTCCCGGATCGGGCGCCCGTGCTGCCGGCCGAGCAGCGGTACGGACAACCACTGCCAGCCCTGAGGCGTGCGCACCCGGGTGCGGTTCTGGTACGATTGCCGGCTGTACTGGTACGTGTCGGCCAGTATCACGAGGTCCGCCCTACGCGCGAGCGCGGGGAAAAGACCTCCCGGTAAATACTCCGGCGCCAGTACAACGATCATCGACGTATGGGTTTACACGTGCGTTAGTCGCGCTTGCCGTGCCGAGAACACCAGCGAGCCCGGCTTCGTAACGACCAGGAAGAACCTTCATCCACCACATGACAGTTCCCTACACCTTGCTCCCTCCCGACCACGGCGCTTCGACCGACCGGTGGCTCAAACGTTTCGCGCTCGTCTTCGTCGCGGCGATGGGTTTCAGCATCGGGGGGAGTCTCCTCCTGAAGCTTTTCCCCGCCAGTCTCGCGCTGTTCGGGGCGTATTATCCGACGCTCGTGAAGGGTCCGACCTGGACCTACATGGCCATTCTCCCCATCCTGCCGGTGCTCATGTACGGTCCGAGCGCGGGCTGGAAGACGATGGGACTGGCCCTGCTTGCCGGCAGCGCCATCGGCGGCGCCAGCGAGCTGATCGGCACCACGACCGGCATCCCGTTCGGCGAATACGCCTACACGTTCTGGCTCGGCCCCAAAATCCTGGACCACGTCCCCTACTTCATCCCCCCGTCGTGGTTCGCCATGTCGATCGCGAGTTACGAACTCGCCGGCCGGCTGACCCGCAGCCCGATTTCGCGCATCCCGCTGGCCGCCGCGTTCATGGTCCTGTGGGATGTGTCGCTCGACCCGGCGATGAGCCGGGCCTTTCCGTTCTGGACGTATCCGAACGGCGGCGTGTTCTTCGGGATGCCACTGAGCAACTGGGCCGGCTGGTTCGGCGTGTCGCTCGTGATCATGACGGCCTACGCCGGCCTCTTCCGAAATCGCGAGCTTTTCCACGAATGGACGCCCGTGTATTACCTGCTCAACGGCGCATTCCCGCTGGCCCTCTCGCTGCTCTACGGCCTGTACGGAGCGGTCGCCTTCGGCGTGATCGCGACAGCCCTTCCGCTCTACCTGGTCGCCCAATCGCGCACGGCACGCCCGACGCCCGTGCTCTCATGAAAGCCTCCTCGATCGAAACGCCCATCGGCACGCAGACGACGACCTGCATGAAGTACAACGCGCACCCGGAGTCGCTCACGCATCGAGACGCCCACATCGCACCGGACGGCCTGTTGCCCGAAGCGCGCAGAGCCTGGGAAGATGCGCACATCTGGAAAATCTTCCGGCATTACTCGCGCACCTTTTCCTTCGCCACGCGGCTGCTTCCGGCCCCCATGCGGCTGCCCATCGCCACGCTCTACTATTTCTGCCGGACGATCGACAACCTGGCCGATCATGCCCGCACGCCGGCCGAACGGGACGCCGCGCTCAAGAAGCTCGCCTCGGCGCGGCGGGCACTCGACCGGTCGCTGTCGGGGCATCCGCCGCCGGACAGCCTGATGTGGCGCCGTCTCGCCGAGATCCACACCCGGTACACCCTGCACACGCCTCCGCTCCACGAGTTGATCGATGGCGCGGAATGGGATCTCCGGGGGATCCATATACGGGATGAAGCCGACCTCATCCGCTACGCCGACCTCGTCGCCGGCAGCATCGGGGCCATGATGCTGCCCTTCCTCATCGACGATCGCGCCGATCTCACCCGGCTCGAGACGCCGGCTCGCGCCCTCGGCATCGCCATGCAGATCACCAACATCCTGCGCGACGTAGGTGAGGATGCGCGCGAGCTCCAGCGCATCTATCTGCCCGAGTCGCTGCGGCTGGCGCACGGTTGCCCGGATATCGCGCCCGATGGCGCCGGCGGTATCCCCGAAGGCTACAGCGAACTGATGGAGGCGCTGATGATGCTGGCGGAGCAGTACTTTGTCGAAGGCATCGCCGGCATCGGGTCGCTCAACCGCTCGGTCCGCTCCGGCATCGGCGCGGCGGCACGCATGTATCGCGAAATCCTGAACGAAATCCGGGCGCGCGGCTATGACAATCTTTCGGCGCGGGCGTATACTTCCGGGGCCAAAAAGCTGCAACTGGTTTTCTTCGACACCTACGAGCGGCGCAAGCGACGCCTGCTGACGCGGCGCGCCGCCGCGCCGGCGCGTCTCCCCGCATGATCGAATACCTGGTTTCCCGGCTGATCGTGAGCGGGCTGGCCTCCGCCTTTCGCCGCGTGTGCTGGGTGGGCGACCCGCCCGACTGGCCGGCCGACCTGCCCGTGGCCATCTACGCCAACCACCACGGGTTTTACGACGGTCATCTGCTGTGGTATGCCGTCGAACGGGGACTCGACCGGTCCTTGATCCTCTGGATGGAGGAATGGGACCGGTTTCCGCTGTTCGCGCCCTGCGGCGCCGTCCCCTTCCCATCCGACGATCCCGCCCGGCGCGTCGCCACGATACGACGCACGGCGGCCCGGATGGCGCAGGATCCGCGAACCACCCTCACCTATTTCCCGGAAGGACGGCTCCACGCACCCGAGGAAGGCCTGCTGGCGTTTCCCGACGGCGTGTTCGCGCGCCTGGATCGGTTGTTTCCGGCCAAGCTGTGGGCGCCGGTCGCCCTCCATGTGACCTGGTGGGGCGATTCGCTGCCGACCGCCCTCCTCCACGCCGGCACGCCGCACGCGACGTCCTCAGGCGACGAACGGGACCGGTTGGAGGCCTTGTGGGCTCCGCTCCGCGCGGCCAGACCCGCGCACACGACGCTGCTGTTCGAGGGCCGGCGCGGACCGAACGAAGGGCGCGACTTCCGGATGACGCGCACGTTTTTCAGCCGGTACATCCGATGACCCTTCTCATCGTCGCCCTCCATGCCGCCATGCTGGTCGTCTTCGCGGCCAACATGGTCTATCTCCGCCGGCAAAAAGAGGCCGGCGTGCCGGCGGCATCGCTCCCCTTCGTATCCGTGCTCATTCCGGCCCGCAACGAAGCGGCCAACCTCACCCGGCTCCTGCCCGGGCTCCTGGCGCAGGATTACCCCCGGCTCGAAGTCATCGTGTATGACGACGGCTCCACCGACGCCACGCCGGACGTGCTGCGCGCCCACGCATCCGACCGGCTGCGGACGCTGCGCGGGGAGGGTCCGCCCCCGGGATGGATGGGCAAGGTGCACGCGCTCCATCAGGCGGCGCGCAGCGCGGCCGGCGAGGTCTTCCTCTTCCTCGACGCCGACACCGAGTGGCTCGATGCGAAGGCCCTTGCCCGGCTGATCCAGCGGTATCTGGCCATCCCCGAGCCCGGCGTGCTGACGGTGCTCCCCCATTTCCGGGGAGGAGGCCTGCTGCTCGTGAGCATCGTGCCGAACGCCATGCTGATGGGGCTGCCGTGGCCGCTCGTACGCCGTCTCGCTTCGCCCGCGCTCGGGGCGGTAAACGGACAATGCTGGATCATCTCGCGGGATCTCTATCGCGAGCACGAGCCGCATGCCGCCGTGGCGGACGAGATCCTGGAGGATGTGATGATCGGGCGCTACCTGAAGCGCCGGGGCGTCACCCCCTCGATCGTGGACGCCACCGGTGAGCTGGCGGTGTACATGTACGGTTCGCTCGCCGAGGCGCGTGCCGGCTTCCGGAAAAACGCCTATCTGCTGTTCGGCGGCACGCCCGGGCGATTTATCCCGCTGTTCGTGTTCTTCGCCATCACCTACACGGTGGCCCCCCTCGTTGCGTGGCCACTCCTGGGACTCGTCTACCTGAACAAGACGCTGACCGACCGGCGGAGCCGGTTACCGGTCTGGGTTTCGCTTTTCGCTCCGCTTTCGTATGTACTTGCATCGATAGTACAGATAGACTCCGCGCTGGCGCATCGCAGCGGACGCGTCCAGTGGAAGGGGCGAACCGTCTGACGGATGCGCCCTGCATCGCTGGCATGGATTTGGTCGGCGCTCAAACACAGTGCAAATCCAGCCGCCTACCTGCATACGAACCGATCGTTCGGCGGCGCACCCGTACTTCCGTTCCGCTCAGCCTATACCTGCCTTGCCGGCGGTTTAACATGAAAAAAATGCTCGTCGCCGGCGCTTCGCTGGCCCTCGCCCTGCTCGTCATCGCCGGAGGACTCGCGCTCTCCCGCAGCACACAGTCGCCGGCCGTCATCGCCGCGCAGACGGAAGCGACGCCCGATCGCGAGGCAGAAAAGGCCCTCACGAAACGCGCCCGCGACACCTATTTCCACATGCTGCTGCGCGACCCGGCGACGGACGCCATCCCGGCGCAGATCCGCAGACGGGAGCTGGAATATGCCCGCACCCTGCCGGTGCGCGAGGACGTGCCGTCCAAAAACGGGCTGATGCCGCTGTTCGACTGGCGCGAGGCGGGCCCCTCCGGTGTGGGCGGGCGCACGCGCGCCCTGAGCGTCGATGCGGGCAACTCGAGCACCCTGATCGCCGCCGGCGTGACGGGCGGCATCTGGAAATCGACCGATGCCGGCGTCTCGTGGACGCTGCGGGGCAACACGGAAGAGATGCTCGGCATCACCGCGATCGCGCAGGACCCGCGCCCGGGCAACCGATCGACCTGGTACGCCGGCGGCGGCGAGCTGCGCGGATCGGCCGGCGATAACGGCGGCCGGGCCTTCATGTACGGATCGGGCATCTATGTCTCGACCGACAACGGCGACACATGGACGGCAGGGGCGATCGACCTCGACAACAACCCGACGCAGTTCGATTCTGAGTACGATTACGTGCATCGGATCGTGGTGAGTCCGACCACGGGAGCCGTCTTCCTGGCTGTCAATGGATACGGCATCTGGCGCTCGACGAACCAGGGTGCCTCGTTCGCGCCGCTGATCGGGCCGTTCGGCCTGTTGCCGATCTGGAGCGACATCGCCGTAGGAGCCGACGGCACGCTGGTCGCGGTGATGTCCACCGGGTTCAGCAGCAATCCGACGGAGGATCCGGGCGTCTACCGGTCCACCGACAACGGCACGACCTGGAGCAACATCACGCCGGCCGGTTTCCCGACCGAGCACGAGCGCTCGGTCGTCGCCATCCCCCCCTCCAATCCCGGCATCGCGTATCTCCTCACCTTCACGGGCACGTCCACGCCGTCGGACAACCCGTTCGAAGACGAGGAAATCAACTTCTTCAAGCTCGATCTCACCGCCGGCACCGCGGAAGACCGTTCCGCCAACCTGCCGGACTTCGGGCCGCCGGTCGGGGTGATGAACTCGCAGTTCAACTACAACATGACGATCGCCGTCAAGCCGGACGACGAGGATTTCGTGCTCATCGGCGGCATCAACCTGTTCCGTTCGCGGGACGGCTTCGCCGCGCCGGCGACGGCGCCCATCGAGAACTGGGTGGGCGGGTACGACATCAACAACAATGTATCCTCCTATCCCAATCATCACCCGGACCAGCATGTGATCGCGTTCGACCCCGGCCAGCCGAACCGCGTGTGGGTCGGGCATGACGGCGGCATCAGCGTGACCGAAGACATCACGGTTTCCGGAGCACGGGTGCAGTGGGCGCGGCGCAACGACGGGTATCATGTCACCCAGTATTACCACGTGAGCCTGTCGCCCGAAGCCGGCGACGACCGCATCCTGGGCGGCACGCAGGACAACGGCAGCCCGTTTTTCCGGTACGACCCCGCGTTGAACGTCTCGGGCGCGCCGAACGACCTCAGTTCGGGCGACGGGGCGTACGCCTATCTCGGGGCCACGTACGCCCTTGCATCCTCCCAGAGCGGCCGGCTGCTCAAATACGGGTACGGCAGCGGAGGGTCGCTGTTTTTCACGGCCGAGCTGACGCCGCCGGACGCCGCCGACCAGCTGTTCATCAACCCCTTCGCGGTCGACCCCATCGACGAGACGATCCTGTATTACCCCGCCGGCCGGACGATCTGGCGCTACGGCGAGGGCGCGGTGAGCCTGACGGACTGGGAGCAGCTGCCCAACCTGACGGTGCCGGCAGGCTACGTCGTCAGCGCGATGGCCGCCGGCGCGCGCAGCGGCGTCACCGCGTTGTACTACGGGGCGTCCAGCGGCAGCAACGTGCCGCTGCTGTACCGGTTCGACAATGCATCCGGGGCGACGACCGCCGCGACGGCCCTCGCGTTCAACGAGGCGCCCTCCGGCAGCTACGTGCACGATATCGCCGTGAACCCGGTCGACGGCGACGAGCTGCTGGTTGTCCTCTCCAACTATAACATCAAGAGCCTCTACCACAGCGCCGACGGGGGCGTCACCTTTACGCAGGTGGAGGGCAACATGGATGGCGACGCGAATCAGCCCGGACCGTCCGTTCGGTCGGCCTCGATTCTGCCGGTGAATAACGGGACGGTGTACCTCGCCGGCACGAGCGCGGGCGTCTTCGCCACCGAAACCCTCGCCGGCAACAGCACGGAATGGGTGCGCGAGGGCGCGTCGGTGCTGGGCCATGCGATCGTGTCGTCGGTGGCGAGCCGGCGGTCGGACGGACGCGTCGCGCTGGGCACGCACGGCCGGGGCGTCTTCGTCGGCCTGCCACAGATGCCCGTTCCGATCGAGCCGATTGACACCGAGCTTTCAGCGGCGTACGTTCTTGGGCAGAACTACCCCAACCCCTTCCAGTCCGGCACGGAGATCGCGTTCACGCTGCCGGGCCCGGGCAGGGTCCGCCTGTCGGTATACGATGTGGCGGGACGAGAAGTGGCCACGCTGATTGGCGGCGACGTCCGCGGCGCCGGATCGCACCGCGTCGCGTTCGATGCATCTTCTCTCGCGAGTGGTTCGTATATTTACACGCTCACGGCGACGCCCCTCTCCGATTCAGGCGCGCCGCCTTACGTCATGAGCCGAACGATGACGCTCATGCGTTAACCCCAAAGACCTCGCGTTGAAGCAAGGAATTCCATGAACGTCTTGATTTCCCTCGTGCTGGCGGGACTGGCCGTCTATGTGGCTATCCAGAATCCGGGTGTCGTCAAATTACTGCTGGGCCCCTTCGAGATCACGGCATCCGCCGGCATCATCCTCATTGCATGTTTCGCCCTGGGCATGCTCGTCGGTATGAGCACCAGCATACCGAGCGGATGGCGTGCGTACCGCATGCGCCGCACCAGCGAAAAAGCGGGTTGATCCGCTTCTTCAGCCACCATCCTTACCCATAACCATGCGAACCATACTAGCCTTTGCGCTGGCCCTGATAACGGTTCTTTTCGGCTTTGAGAATCAGACCAAGATCAACATCCAGCTCGGTCCCTATGCGATAGAGGGCACCGTGGCGGTGATCCTGATCAGCACCTTTATCATCGGTATCCTGACCGGCATCCTCGCGACGCTGCCGAGCAGCATCCGCCGCCGCCGGCTCATGCGCAACTCCTGAGGTTGAAGCCGTCTCCCCTCGTCCCGGGCCGGTCCGCCATCGCCGTCATCGCGCCCGCCGGACCACCCCGATCCCTGCGTGATCTGCACCGGGGCTGCGAGATACTCGCATCCCGTGGTTACCGCATCGCCGGCCCACCCGATCGCCCCCCGTACGGCTTCCTCGCCGGCACGGACGACGAACGCGCCGCCGAACTCAACGATGCGCTGCGCGACCCCTCCATCGACGCCCTCTTCTGCGCGCGCGGCGGCTATGGCGCCATGCGGATTCTCGATCGCATCGACTACGACGCGCTGCGGGCGCGCCCCCGTCTGCTCGTGGGTTACAGCGACATCACGGCGCTGCAACTGGCCTGGCTGAGCCAGGCCGGCGTCCCGTCGATATCCGGTCCGATGGTCGGCGTCGACTGGCCGACCATCGATCCGCAGCGCGAGGCGCAGTTCTGGTCGCTCGCATGCGGCGGGATACCGACGCTCGACCCGGGCGGCGACGCGCTCGTCCCGGTGCGCGCCGGCGCGGCGGAGGGCACGCTGATCGGCGGCAACCTGTCGCTGATCGCGCGCCTCATCGGCACTCCCTACCTCCCTTCGCTCGACGGCGCGATCCTGTTTCTGGAAGACGTGGGCGAGGCGCCCTACCGCATCGATGCGTTGCTGTGCCAGCTTCGGCTGGCCGGGCTGCTGGACACCCTGGCCGGCGTGGTGCTCGGCGGATTCACCGGGTTTCCCGACCCCGATAACGACCCCGGACTGTTCGAGGGCGTGATCGAGGCCTATTTCGGAGGGGCGTCGTATCCCGTGGCACGCGGGCTTCCGTACGGGCATTTCCCCGAAAAAATCGCCCTGCCGATCGGAATTCACGCGCGCCTCACCGTTTCCGGCAGCCATGCCGCCCTCGCGCTGCTCGAACCTGTAGTCGGCTCTTCTGATTACGATCTTGTCTGATTATATTCCCCCGGCTTTTGTCACGTCCTTCCGACGCACACCTTGATGCAGTTAGCCGTATTCGCTTCCGGGGGCGGC
This sequence comes from Rhodothermales bacterium, assembly GCA_041391505.1. Classification (NCBI taxonomy): domain Bacteria; kingdom Pseudomonadati; phylum Rhodothermota; class Rhodothermia; order Rhodothermales; species Rhodothermales bacterium. The sequence goes on along the minus strand of JAWKNW010000015.1, from coordinate 55,788 downwards.
TCTAATCTGGAAGCAATCGTTCATGCGATAGAGACCGGCCGGCTGCCGGCGACCCTGGCGCTCGTCCTGAGCAACAAGGCGGACGCCTTCGCGCTCGAACGCGCCCGGTCGCACGGCATTCCCACCGCCGTGCTCGACCCCGCATCCTTTACGGAAAGCGAATACCTCGCCATCTTGCAGGATACCCTGCGCGCCCACCACGCCGATTTCATCGCCCTCGCCGGATACCTGAAGAAGATCCCCGCGCCCTTCGTGGCGTCGTTTCGCGGACGCATGCTCAACATCCATCCGTCGCTGCTGCCGGCGTTCGGAGGACCGGGCATGTACGGCCAGCGAATCCACCGGGCCGTGCTCGACTACGGCGTGCGGTGGACGGGCGTCACCGTGCATCTGGTGGATGAGGCCTACGATACCGGGCCGGTAGTGCTGCAAGAACCCGTGCGTGTGGAGCCCGGCGATACGCCGGAGCAACTCGCGGCGCGGGTGCTGGCCGTCGAGCACCGCCTCTTCCCGGAGGCGCTCGCGCTCTTCGCCCAGGGGCGCGTGCGCATCGAGGGCCGGCACGTGCTGGTGGACGACGAGCCTTCCCGGACCTGACCTGTTCACGATGTTCGATCCCAGATCATGATTTCAGTAAAAGACTTGCCGGCGCCCGACGATATGCGCCCCATCCAAAGCGCGCTGCTCTCCGTCTCCGATAAAACCGACCTCGCCGCGTTCGCCACCCGGCTTCACCGGCTGGGCGTCGAGTTGCTTTCGACCGGCGGCACCGCCTCCGCGCTGCGCAACGCCGGCCTGCCCGTGAAGGATGTCTCCGATATCACCGGTTTCCCCGAAATCCTCGACGGTCGCGTCAAGACCCTGCACCCCGCCGTGCACGGCGGCCTGCTCGCCCGGCGGAACGACCCGGATGACCTCGCCCAGCTGGAGGCGCACGGCATCGCGCCGATCGACCTGGTGGTCGTCAACCTCTATCCATTCAAACAGGCCGTCGCCTCGCCCGACATCACGGACGCGCTCGCCATCGAGAACATCGATATCGGGGGGCCCTCCATGATCCGGGCGGCCGCCAAGAACTACTTCTTTGTCAGCGTCGTCACGTCGCCGGCCGACTACGCCGGCGTGGCCGACGAGTTGGAGCGCCAGCACGGTGCGCTCGGCATGGCGACCCGGCGTCGGCTCGCCGGCGCGGCGTTCGCGCATACGGGCGTGTACGACCAGGCCATCGCCGCCTATTTCGCGCGTGGCGCGGAAGATGAGCTGCCGGCCGTTTTCGAGGTGAGCGAACCGCGCTATCAGACCTTGCGGTACGGCGAAAACCCGCACCAGAAGGCCGGCATCTACGGCACCATCGGCGAGTATGTCGAGACGCTGCACGGCAAGGAGCTGTCGTTCAACAACATGCTGGATGCCAGTGCCGCGCTCACACTGATCGACGAGTTTCGGGACGAGCCGCCCACGTGCGCCATCCTCAAGCACACCAACCCCTGCGGCGTAGCCACGGCCGGCACGCTCGCCGACGCCTACCGCAACGCCTTCGCCACCGACCGGCAGTCGCCGTTCGGCGGCATCGTGGTCGTGAACCGGCCGCTGGACCGGGCGACGGCCGAGGCCATCGACCAGATCTTTACCGAGATCATCATCGCCCCGGCGTACGAGGACGGCGTGCTCGACCTGCTGATGCAGAAAAAAAACCGCCGCCTGCTCCGCTCCCTCAAGGCGGCCCGGACGGATGCCCGCCCCGACGTCCGCTCCGTGCTCGGCGGGCTGCTGGTGCAGGACCGCGACCCGGTGCTGCCGGCGTTCGAGGCGCTCAAAGCCCAGTGCACCGTGGTGACGAAGCGCCAGCCGGACGACGCCGAGTGGCGCGATCTGTTGTTCGCGTGGCGCGTGGTCAAGCACGTGAAGAGCAACGCCATCGTGTATGCCCGCGACGGCGCGACGCTCGGCGTCGGCGCCGGCCAGATGAGCCGCATCGATTCCTCCGAGATCGCCGTCATGAAAGGGCGCAAATCGGAACTGAATTTCGCGCAATCGGTGGTAGCCTCCGACGCATTCTTCCCGTTCGCCGACGGACTGCTCGAAGCAGCCGCCAGCGGAGCCCGCGCCGCCATCCAGCCCGGCGGCTCGGTGCGGGACGAAGAGGTGATCGCCGCAGCCGATGAGCGCGGCATCGCCATGGTCTTTACCGGTCAACGACATTTCCGGCACTGAGAACGTTCTCGAGACGCCATACGCGTCCTTCGAGCGGTGACGGTTTCCCGCATCCAGCCCAGGTTCTTTCCTGCACCCCCACCTGGAACGGGCAACCCGACGCCTGCAACCCGACACCCGCAACCCGCACCTACATGCCCTTTTTCAAGTTTTCGCACGATGTAGCCATCGATCTGGGTACGGCGAACACGCTGATCCACATCGCCGGCCAGGGCATCGTCCTTAACGAGCCCAGCATCGTCGCCGTCGACCGCAGCACCCGGCAGGCTATCGCCATCGGGTACGAAGCCCAGCAGATGCACGAGCGGACGCATCCGCAGATCGAAACCATCCGCCCCCTGAAAGACGGGGTCATCGCCGATTTCGAGGTGGCCGAACAGATGATACGCGGGCTGATCCGCAAGGTGCAGACGAGCTGGTACAGCTCGATCCGCCGGATGGTGGTCTGCGTCCCGAGCGGGATCACCGGCGTCGAGGAGCGGGCCGTGCGGGAGTCCGCCGAGCGCGCCGGCGCCAAACAGGTCTACCTCATCAAGGAGCCGATGGCCGCGGCGATCGGCATCGGGATGAACGTCGATGAGCCGGTCGGCAACATGGTCGTCGATATCGGCGGCGGCACGACGGAGATCGCCGTCATCGCGCTGTCGGGTATCGTGATCGACGAGTCGATCCGCGTCGCCGGCGACGAGCTCGACAACACGATCCTGCAGTACTTCAAGCGGAATCACAACCTGCTCATCGGGCTCCGCACCGCCGAGCGCATCAAATGCGAGATCGGCAGCGCGGTCGAGCTCGACCCCGAGCTGGAGATTTCGGTCAAGGGACGGGACCTGGTCAGCGGCATCCCCAAGATCCGCTCCATCTCATCGGAAGACGTCCGCGAGGCGCTCAACGAACCCATCGGCCAGATCGCGGCCGCCGTGCTGCACTGCCTGGAGCGGACGCCGCCGGAGCTGGGGTCGGACATTCTGGAACGCGGCATCATGCTGACGGGCGGCGGCGCCCTCCTCAAGGGCCTGGACACCCTCATCCGGAACCGGGCGGAGATCCCTGTATACATTGCTGAAGATCCGCTCACCGCCGTGGTGCGCGGAACGGGCAAGGTGCTCGAGAATCTCCACGTGTACGAAAAAGTGCTCACCTGAGCACGGGACGGATTATGAATGTCCGCCAATGGGCGCAGATTCGCGACTGGGTGTTGCTGGTGGGCCTGCTCGGCGTCTCGACGCTGGTCATGCTCACCCAGAACACATCCATTCTGCGCGCGCTCCGGGCGGCATCGCTCGAACTGACGGCCCGTGTCGAGACCAACATGAGCTGGGTGGGCCGGTACGTGCGCGCCCTGGAGGAGAACGACGCGTTGCGGCGCGAAAACATCCAGCTTTCCAGCCAGCTCGCGCGTTCGCGGGAAGCCCAGCAGGAAAACGAGCGGCTCCGCCGGCTGCTCGAATTCAGGCAGGAATCCGCCCATCGCCTCGCGCCGGCGCGCATCGTCGAGAAAGAGATCACCCGGCAGCGCAATTTCCTGACGCTCAACGTGGGCCGCGAGCAGGGCGTGGAAGTGGGGATGGGCGTGGTCGACGACCGGGGCATCCTCGGCAAGGTCGAACTCGTGAGCGAGCATTACGCCCGCGTGATGTCGTATCTGAACATGGATTTCCGCGTGCCGGCCAAGCTCCAGTCGTCCAACGCGATGGGCATCGTGCGGTGGGAAGGGCAGCTTCGGGACCAGCTGCTGATGGAGCACGTGATCAAGACGGAACAGGTCGAGGTGGGCGACCTGGTGGTGTCCAGCGGGTTCAGCGGCGTTTTCCCTCCCGGCTACCCGATCGGCGTGGTGGAATCCTACGAGCGCCAGCCCGGTAAGAACCAGTTGCTTATCTACCTTCGCCCGGCGTCGTCGATCGATACCGGCGATCATGCCTTCGTCGTTCTGGAGACGCCCGACCCCGAACGAACGGCGATCGAACAGCTCGAATAACGTCCGCCCGGCGGCGGACGGCCTGTCATCCTATGAAGCCATCGATTCTATTTTGCGCCGTGGCCGCGTTCCTCGTGAGCGCCGCCACTGCCCAGCCCCAGGCCACGTCCCCGGAACAGCTGGCCCGGTACATCGACACGTATCTCAAGCAGCCGGACTACGAGAACGCGATCTGGGCGGCGTACATCACCGACCTGAACACCGGCGAGGTGCTGTACGAAAGGAACCACAAGCTGAGCCTCATGCCGGCGTCCAACGCCAAGCTCTTCACGACGGCGGCATCCCTCGACCAGCTCGGGCCCGGCTTCACCTATACCACCATCGGCTATGCGGACGGCCCCATCGAAAATGGGATACTCAAGGGCAACCTGTATATTCGGGGCTCCGGGGACCCGGTCATCGGCGGGCGTTTCAACCAGGGCGACATCACCCGGACGTTCCGCGAATGGGCCGACACGCTGCGCAGCATGGGGATTTACGCGATCGAGGGGGACCTCATCGGGGACGACGACATCTTCGAGGATACCCCGTTCGGGCCGGGTTGGAGCTGGGACGACGAGCCGTACGATTATGGCGCCGAGATGAGCGGTCTTTCGTTCAACGACAACAGCGTGAACGTCATCATGACCGGCAGCGTCGCCGGCCGGCCGGCGCAGATGCACTGGGAGCCCGGCAACACCTCGTACGTCCAGCTGCTCAACGCGGCCGTCATCATCCCATCCGACCAGCGCAAGGACGAAGAGATCGAGCGCCCGCGGGCGTCGAATTCCTTTGTCATCTCCACCGAACTCCCCGCCGGCCGCCTCGATACGACCGGGCTGGCGGTGGCGAATCCGACCCTCTACTTCGTCCACGTGCTGCGCGACGTGCTCCAGAGCAATCGGATCGAGGTCCGCGGCCAGGCCGTCGACGTCGACGATCTGCCCGTCAAGCCCGACTACACCCGGGCGGAGATGACGCCGCTCCTCTCCCACACCTCCCCCCCGCTGCGCGACATCGTCAAGGTGATCAACAAGGAGAGCCAGAACCTGTACGCCGAACTCGTGCTGCGGACCCTCGGCGTGGTGCACCCCGTGGCCGATCCGGACGTCGAACCCGGTTCGACCGAGATGGGTGTGATGAGCGCCCTGTACACGTACGCCCGCGCCGGCGTCGACACGAGCCGGATCCAGCTGGTCGACGGGTCCGGGTTATCCCGGATGAACCTGGTGACGGCGCAGATGCTCGATCGCGTGCTGCGTTACATGTGGCACCATCCGGACAATGCGATCCGCCTGGCCTTCCTCAACTCGCTGCCCATCGGCGGCGTCGACGGGTCGCTGGAGCGGCGCATGCGCACCGGGCCGGCTATGGGGAACGCGCGGGCGAAGACCGGGACACTCACCGGCACCAGCAATCTGAGCGGGTATGTCACGTCGGCCGGCGGGACCCCGCTGTCGTTTGTCCTCTTCTGCAATAACCACACCCTGCGAGCCCGCGAAATCCATCGAACGCAGGACGCGATCGTGCAGCTTCTGGCGCGGTATACCCGCTGAATCCCCCGTTTTTCGCTGCCCCGGGGGCCCTGTTCGCGCCTGATTTCTCGATTCATAAACGGTGAACCGAACGAGGCCATGTTCGTGTAAGAAGGCCTGTGTTCGACATAGAATTGAGAATCAACCTGGGACGGGAATGAGCGGTATTCATGCGACCACCGTAGTGGGCGTTCGTTACAACGGACGCGTCGCGTTGGGCTCGGACGGGCAGGCGACGATGGGGCAGACGATCATGAAGAGCAAGGCGCAGAAGGTACGCGCGTTGCATGGCGGCAAGATCATCGCCGGCTTCGCCGGATCCACGGCCGACGCGTTCACGCTGTTCGAGCGTTTCGAGGAAAAATTACAGAAATACGGCGGCATCCTCACCCGCGCCGCCGTCGAACTAGCCAAGGACTGGCGCACCGACCGCTACCTGCGACGGCTTGAAGCCCTACTTGCGGTCGCTTCGACGGAACGTCTTTTGCTGATCAGCGGAACCGGTGACGTCATCGAACCCGACGATGACATCCTCGCGATCGGATCGGGCGGCCCCTACGCCCTTGCCGCTGCCCGCGCGTTGATCCAGAATCAGCTCCCCCTGAGCGCGCGACAGATCGTCGAACAAAGCCTGTCGATCGCGGCCGATATCTGCATCTACACCAATCACGAATTGACGATCCTCGAACTCGACGAGGCCGCGTAAGCCGAATCCTATGCCGGCTTGACCAGTATATGTAGTGCAGATCACCCCAGGGATTTTTTACATGCTGCGGTTCGACCGGTGTTATCATCCGAAGCCTCCCCCCGCTCCTCTCACGCTCACGCAGGCGGCCGGTCGAAACAGTGATTCAATAATGATTTAGACGTTACTTCTTGAAATGATGCACAACCGACACGAAAAGTCGCGCGTCGGCCGGGGCAACCTGGCGGCGATTCTGGTGGATTACGAGAACCTTTTTTTCACGCTTTCCGAACGACTCGACTCCGGCACCGACCCTCACGATTTCATTTCCGAGATTCTCGATGAATTGTTACGGTACCTGACCGGCAAGGATTACACCCAGACGGCCGTTTTCAGCGCCTACGCAGATTTCGCGGCGCTCAAGGGCAACGGTCTGGCGATCCAGCAGTCGCTCTACCGGAAGGGCATCGAGGCGCGCTACGTATCCACCGACCTCCACGGCGGCGCCGCCGAAATCCAGCTCTGCGTCGACGCGATGGACCTGTTGCACACGCGGCCGGACATCCAGTCGTTCGTACTGATCACCGGAAACCGGGTGCAATTACCGCTCATCCAGCACCTGACGCGTTATGGCCGCTCCCCGCTGGTGGTGGTGTTCGAACCCGATCCCGACCTCAACCGGTACGCCCGGCTCGAGTCGGACGTCATCCTGGCGGCGGTGGACCTGATCAGCGATGCCGCGCGCCGGCAGCTCGGCGCGCCCAGCGGCGGCGAGGCCGCGCGCAACGGCGCCAGCCGGCGCCCTGTCAGCGCGCCGGTCCGCGACGCCCAGCACCATGCCGTGACCGATGCGGTCGCCTACCGCACGCTCCAGGTGATCGAAGAGTTCTTCGGGCAGTACGACGAGGTGTATCTCACCCCGCTGCTCCGCAAGCTCTCCGAAGCCCTCGACACGGACGAGCCGGACCCCAAGTCGGTCATCAACAAGCTGGAGGAAGCCGGCGCCGTATGGCTCGAAAAGCGCCGGGGCTTCCCATACGATTACACCGTCCTCATCGTCGACCGCGAACACCCCGACGTGCAGCAGATTCAGGCCGCCCTGTCGGATCGCGATACCTATGCCGACGACTATGAAGGCGCCGAAGGGTTTGCCGGCGGCGAGGAAGGGTACGAGGACGAATTCGATTACGGCGATGCCGACTACGACCCGGCGGACGACGAATTCGCCGACGACGCCGGCGAGCCGAACGAGCCCGACGACTTTCGCACGGGCGGCCACTGACGCCGCCGCGCATCCATGCCCTGTACAATATGCACGTAGAACATACCCCCCGCCAGATCGTCGCGGAACTGGACAAGTACATCATTGGCCAGACCGAGGCCAAAAAAAGCGTCGCGATCGCCCTCCGCAACCGGTGGCGCCGCAAGAACGCCCCGATCGAGATCCGCGACGAGATCATGCCGAACAATATCATCATGATCGGCCCTACGGGCGTGGGCAAAACGGAGATCGCGCGCCGGCTGGCGAAGCTGACCGGCGCGCCGTTCATCAAGGTGGAGGCGACCAAGTTCACCGAGGTCGGCTACGTGGGGCGCGACGTAGACAGCATGATTCGGGATCTGACCGACATGTCCATCTCGATCGTGCGCGACGAATACAAGGAGGGCGTCAAGGAGCGGGCCGCGGAGCTTGCCGAGGACCGTATCCTCGACATCCTCATCCCCCCCTCGAGCCGGCCCGGCAGCGACGTGGCGCACGGCCCAGGCTTCGTCGTCCGCCCCAACGAGCCCGTGTCTGAGAGCCCATCCGATGCCGAACTGCGCGAGCGCACCCGGCAGAAGTTTCGGGAAAAGCTGCGGCGAGGCGATCTGGACGAGCGCGAAATCGAAATCGAGGTCAGCTCCGACCATACGCCGATGATGCAGGTCTTCGGACCGATGGGCATCGAGGAGATGGGCATGAACATGCAGGACCTCTTCGGCAACCTCGGGGGCGGTAAACGCAAGAAGCGCCGGCTGCCGATCTCCGAGGCGCGGGACGTGCTCGCCCAGGAGGAGGCGCAGAAGCTGGTCGATATGGACAAGGTGACCCGCGAGGCGCTGGAGCGTGTCGAGCAGAGCGGCATCGTCTTCATCGACGAAATCGACAAGGTCGCCGCGCGCGGGGGCGAGGGGCGCGGAGGCCCGGACGTGTCGCGCGAAGGCGTACAGCGCGACCTGCTGCCGATCGTCGAGGGCTCGACGGTCATGACCAAACACGGCATGGTGCGCACCGACCACATCCTGTTCATCGCCAGCGGGGCGTTCCATGTCGCCAAACCGAGCGACCTCATCCCCGAACTCCAGGGGCGTTTCCCGATCCGAGTGGAGCTCGACAGCCTGACGGAGGATGATTTCTACGACATCCTCACCCTCCCCAAAAACGCCCTCCTCAAGCAATACGCCGCGCTCATGCAGGCGGAAGGCGTGGAAATCGCGTTCACCAACGAGGCCGTCCGCGAGATCGCCCGGATAGCGGCCAAGGTGAACATGGAGGTCGAGAACATCGGCGCCCGCCGGCTGCACACGATCCTCACGACCCTGCTCGAAGACATCCTCTTCGACGTGCCGGACTCGGTCGAGGCCACCACGATCACCATCGATGCCGACCGGGTTCTCGCCCGTTTGGGCGCGGTTTCGGAAAATAGGGATCTAAGTCACTACATTCTGTGACCGCACGGGGCCTGCGCGAACCGGCTGTTCGGCCAGCGGTTGCGGGTTCCAGTTTCCGAAAGACAGGTCAGCCGTTTCATGGGGAGTCCCCACCGATCACCCACCGCCACCGTCGAACGCCATGCTCTCGATGAGCCGACCGGCGTGTCCGGCTGGGCGGGGCTGCTCGCCGGCCATCCCCGTGACCCTGCGTTTTCCATCGATTTTATCCGGGCGCTGGGCGAGGGCTTCGGGCTGACGCCTCACCTGTACCTGGCACGGCAGGACGGCGCGCCGGCCGCCGGCGCCCTGCTGCTGGAACGCAGAAAGGGCCCTTTCAGAGCCGCCGTCGTTCCGTCGTTCGTCTCCTACACCCCCTGGCTCGGAGGCCCGCACGACGAAGCCGCAGTGCATCGGCGCGAGGCGCTCGACGAATGCCTGTTGTCCGCCCTGGAGCGCGATTTCGATCAGGCGCGCATCCACCTCCCCCCTTCGGTCGGAGACGTTCGGCCGTTCCAGTGGCGTGGGTGGCGGATATCGACCTTCTATACGTATCAGATACCGCTCGCCGCCGGCGTGGACCCCATCGGCGGCTGGTCTGAGTCGGCGCGCCGCAGGTTCGCCTCGGCGCGCGCTGGCTACCGATTTCACGATACGGTGACGGCGTCGCAGGTGCTGACCCTTTCGCGCGCCAGTTACGCCCGCCAGGGACGCCCCTTCCCGGTCGATGCCGACGCGCTGATCGGCATCATCGAGACGTTGCAGCAAAAGGGGCTGGCGCGCCTCTTCGGCGTAGAACAGCCGGGCGCCGAGCCGGCGGCCGCGGTCGCGCTGCTCCATGCGCCAGACCGTTCCTACTACTGGATCGCGGGAAGCACGCCTGGCGACGCCATGACCGTATTGCTGGGGCACCTGCTGCCGGCGTTGCGCGACGAAGGCGTATCCGTTTTCGATTTTGTCGGCGCCAACACGCCGTCCATCGCCGAGTTCAAGCGGCGGTTTGGCGGCATCCTTACGCCCTACTACACGGCCGAGCGCATCGCGCATCCCGTGCTGAAGGCCCTCGCCCTGCTCAAGCGCCGCTAGAATCCGGTGTCGACCTCACCTCCGCACACCTTACCCCCATCCGCAATCGCCCTCCAGGCATCGCGCACGCCACCGTTCCTGTTCATCGGCCTTTGCTTTGTGCTGTACATGCTGCGCTTCGGCTATGGCTACGGAGCGAGCGACCAGGATGAGTTTATCCCGCTGCTCCTGCATAAACTCGATCCCACGCTATTCAGGCAGGACTGGTTCGTGCAAACCCAGCTCGACGCCTTCAGCGTACGCACCTATTTTTCGTGGCTGCTGCACGCGCTGTCGCTCGTCATGCCGGTCCCCCTCGCCGTCTTCGCCGTGTACGCGGCATCCTGGATCGGGATCGCCTGCGGCATTTACCGTCTGGCGCTCGCGCTGACGGGCGTCCCGCTCGCCGCCGCCCTGTCCATCGCGCTCGTGCTGCTCGCCACGCCGTTCTGGACGCTGGGAGGCAACGATCTCGCGCACAGCATGCTGGTCCCCAGCATGACCTCCTGGGCCATCGGGTTGATCGGACTGGGATGGTTCGTGGAAGGACGCCACGCGCGGGCCGCGGGATGGATGGGCGTAGCGACGTGGATGCAGGCGCTGGTCGGGCTGCAGCTGGCCCTGCTCGGCGGGCTGATTCTCCTGTCTCTGGCACGCCGGCCCGGCGGCGTCCGCCGCACCGGGGTGTTCGGCATGGCCTACCTGCTGGCGGCGGCGCCGGCGCTGGGACCGCTGTTCTACCAGCAATTCACGGGCGATGCTGCGACGGGCGTCGATCTGTTTTACATCATGGCCCGTTTCCGAAACCCGCATCACTACCTGTTTCATTCCTTTTCCGAGCGATCCTTTGTGCGCTTCGGTCTGCTGGCGAGCGCCGGCCTCGCCGGCTGGATCGTCCTGCGGCGGACCCTGGATCCGGACCGATGGCACCTGATCGTACGCGCCCTCGTCATCATGCTGATCGTTTGCGGGCTGGCTTATGTGGCCACCGAGCAGCTGAACGCGCTGACCGTCGCCAAACTGCAACTGTTCAAGCTGACCGTCGTGGCCAAGCTCCTGTTTTGCGTCGGCATCGCGGGGGCCGGCGTCCATCTGTTGCCGGCGCAGGTCCGGCAGTACATCCTGCGGACCCTGGAGCGCCTCACCTGGCAGTCCGGCCTGCTGGGCGCCGTGCTCGTCGCCGTCGGCTGCATCTACATGATCGGGCGGGACGATTTGACCCACAAGATCTACCCGTTCAGCCTGCGGACCTCGCCGAGCGCGGCGATGGAGACCTGGGCGCGGCGGGAGACGCCCGTAGACGCGGTGTTCGCCGTCCCGCCCTCGTTATCGTCGTTCCGCTCCGGGGCGCAGCGCGCCATCGTCATTGACCACAAGGCGTTCCCCTATCGGGACACCGACATCGGGGAGTGGTTCACGCGGCTGATCGACATGGCCCCCATCGCCCTGCCGGAGCGGACGGACGCCACGTTGATGCGCCGGCTCGACGAGGCGTACGAGGGGCTTTCCGCGCAGGAACTCGCCGAGCGTATCGATCGCTACGGCATCGCCTATATCGTACGGGAAACGCCGTTGCCCGACGCCGCCGGCGCGCGGCTGGTGCACGTTTCGCCGCCCTGGCATGTCTACCAGTTCGCGTCGACCGCGCCATGAGCAAACCGGCCGATATGACGCGTTCCATCGCGACCCTGCTCACCGGCAGCGTCGGCGCGATGGCTGTAGCCTACCTGGCCCAACCGATTCTCGTCCGGCTCTACACACCGGACGCCTTCGGCGTGCTCGACCTCTTTTTATCCGCGCTGAGCATCCTGATCCCCGTGGCATCGCTGCGTTACGAAGACGCGATCATGCTCCCGGCGGACGATCGCGACGCCCGGCCGGTGGTGGGGCTGTCGGTGCTTTTGATGCTGATCACGGCATCGCTGTGCGCCGTGGCGGTCCATCTTGGCGGAGCACAACTCGTCGGCGAGGCGCTGTGGCCCTCGGCCGTCTGGCTGGCGCCGGCACTCATCCTGATCCGGCTCGGGAAGATCTCCGAGTTGTGGCTGACGCGGCAAAAGCGCTACGGCACCCTCTCTCGCGGGCAGATGGCCAACGCGCTGGCGATGACCGCCGGCCGCCTGGCGGGCGGCTTTCGCGGGATGGGCGTCGCCGGCCTGATCGGGGGCTATCTGGTCGGGAATCTGATCAGCGCCGGGCTGTGGATCGGCGCCTCGATGGCCTCGCTGCGGGCGCCTGCCGAGCGCCTCTTCGATAGACGGGCCATGGCGCAGGCGGCGCATCGTTACCGCCGGTTTCCGACGTTTTCCATGCCGTCTACGCTGCTCAATGCGCTGGTGACGCGTCTGCCGTTCGTGCTGCTCGCGGTGTATTTCGACGCGGCGGTGGTGGGGTACTTCGGACGCGCTTTCGCGCTCCTGGCCGTTCCGTTGAGCCTGATCGGCGGCGCGGTTTCGCAGGTGTTTTTTGTGGAGGGCGCCGAGGCGACGCGGCGCGGGACGCTGCCGGCGCTGACCGATGTCGTACATCGACGCCTGGTGGGCATCGGACTCTTCCCCGCGCTGGCGCTTGTCCTTGCCGGCCCGCAGCTCGTCGGCTTCGTCTTCGGCGCGCCGTGGATTCCGGCCGGCGAGTACCTGCGCATCCTGGCCCCGTGGCTCTTCCTGGCATCCGTGGCGTCGCCGCTGACCCGGGTGTTCGACATCACGGAACGGCAGCGCCTCGATCTGGCCAGCAGCGTGGCGATGTTCACCGTGCAAACCCTGGCCCTGCTCGTCGCGGGGCAAACCCGGGATCTCGAACTTACCCTCTGGGCCGTCGGCCTCGCCGGCGCGGCATCGCGGTGGGCGCACGCCGCCCTGATCGTCCGAACGGCCGGCGTCTCGTGGCGCGCATTCGTCGGGGCGTACTTCTTCTGGGGGCTGCGATCGCTGCCGTTTCTGGCGGTCGTGGCGCTCACGCGCAACCTGGAGCCGGCGTGGGCGCCGTTCCTGGGCGCTTCCCTGGCCGGAGCCGGCTATCTCGCCGTCTTATACCTCGTCGAACGATCCGGTCAGCGGATGGAACGGAACGTCGGCGGCAGGCCCTGATGGTTCCAGTCCGGCACCTGCGGCGTTTCCGGGCCGTTTTCCGGCACGGCGTCGGTGCCGCAGAATTTGGCGTAGGCGTTCACCAGATCCGTCGCGATGGCGCTGGCGCTGCGGCCTTCAATGTGCCGGCGCTCCAGCACGAATACCGGGTCGCCATCCTTGAAGAGCGCCATGAACGGCGAGGACGGCGGGATGCCGCGCATGTATTCGCGGGCGCGGGCAGTGGCTTCCATATCCTGGCCGGCGAAAACCGTAAAGTAGCGTTCCGGCTGGACAGCCCCCTGCATGGCCATAGCCACGGCGGGGCGCGCATTGGCGGCCGCGCAACCACAGACCGAGTTGACGATCAACAGCGCGGTGCCCTCTTCGATCGCGTCGAAGGCTTCGTCCACTTCCGTCATGTCGCGCAGTTCCTCCACGCCGAGGCGGGTGAGTTCGGCGCGCATCGGCTGTACCAGAGGTTCGGGATAAGGCATGTCCGTGTAACGTTTCGTGAGTGCATGTACAGAGGAGCGGCGGGGCTGGATGCGTCTTTCGACGCGTCATGCGTCGCCCGCCGGCACCGCAGCCTCCAACGAGTCGGAGCGACGGTTTGATCCAGCTTCGCCGGTGTCAGCGCCGGGTCATATGCCGCAGATCGCGGCTGACCTCTTTCTCTTCGAGCGTGACCTGCTCGGCCGCTTCGTCCAGCGCCGGCAGGATGGCGTCCCGGGCCTGGCCGGCCGTGGCGCGGACCCGATCGCTGACCCCCTGCCCGACGGTCGACAGTCGATCGTCGAGGGATTTCAGCTGGGATTCGAGGTCGCGAAGGCGCGCTTCGGCCTGCCGGAGCTGTTCGCGGGCCTCGTCGGCGAGGCGCTGGCGCAGTTTTTCACCGGATTCGGGGGCAAAGAGCAGGCCGGCGGCGACGCCCAGGGCAAACCCCGTGAGGGCGGTTACCACATGGGAGAGCGGTGCGTTCGTTCTCATATGCGCTTGTGCGTTGGTTACGATGTACGCGTTCGGGCCGATACCCGGAGCCGGCAGCCGCCGAATTCCGGCGCAGGGCCGCGCTGGGGCACTTTCCCTTTTGTATTCCGTTACAGGTGCGGAAGGTGATGATTTTACGCATCCGGGCACTTCGCGTATCCGATGCCGGGATGCTGGATCAGCGACCAAAAGCAATCAGCGATCAAAAGCACGGTTTCCGGAAAATCCTGCATCGCGCATCCCGAATCCCGTTACCTGCTTGGCTGACCTGCGTAACATCACTATCGTATTCAACGCCAGCTGCCCCTCTTGTTTCGTCGATCTTGAATGAATTCAGGTCATAGCCGGCCATGCACGTCCATCCCAGCCCGATTCGCCGTCTTCGTTCCCGCATCCCGGCGGTGCTCCTGACCCTCGTGGGCGGCGTGCTGTTTTCCGCCTGTACGGTGACGACGCCGAGGCCGGCGACGCTTACGCCCGTGGCTGGGCGTCCGGCCGATCTTGCGGCCGACCCGGTGTCGACGCGGATGTCCGACCGGGAAGCCCTGCTGCGCGCGGAAGCGGTCCGCTGGGCCGGCACCCCGCACAGGCTGGGCGGTACGGACGGCCGCGGGATCGACTGCTCGGCCCTCGTTCAGACCATCTACAGCCATTCCTTCCGCACCGCCGTACCGCGCACGACGGAGCACCAGGTCCGCATCGGCACCCCGGTGTCGCCGAACGCGCTGGAGCCGGGCGATCTCGTCTTTTTTAAACCGGATCGCCGAACCCGGCACGTGGGCATCTACCTCAGCGACGGCGAGTTTCTGCACGCCTCGAAGAGCCAGGGCGTGTCGATATCCAACATCGCGGAGCCCTACTGGCAGCAGCGCTACTGGACCACGCGGCGGGTGTTGCCCGAGGCGACGCCCGACACGCGGGCCGAGGCCGAGCCGCCTTCGAGCCCCGAAACGCCAAAAAACAGACGTAACGGCTGGTAATCCGCCGCGCCGGCGGGATCCAATCAACGGGTCCCGCGTGGAAGACCCTTCTCTGGCGCTTCATAATAATATCAGCATAGCATTCGATCGCCGCTGCCCACCGGGGCCGTGGCGATGTTTTTTATAGTCCACTATCCATCTCATTCGTCATAACCATCAACGCCAAAGCGACCTATCGCGCTCACGTTATGGAAAACAAACCAATCTATCTGACCGAAGAGGGACTTCAGAAGCTCAAGGAAGAGCTGCATTTCCTGCGGACCCAGGAGCGGGCGCGTATCGCGAAAGCCATCGCGGATGCCAGGGCTCAGGGCGACCTCTCCGAAAACGCGGAATATGACGCCGCGAAAGAAGAACAGGGCCACCTCGAAGCCCGGATCGCCAAGATGGAGTCGACCGTCAGCGATGCGCGACTCGTGGACGACAGCAAGATCGACACCTCCAAGGCGTTCATCCTCTCGACGGTCAAGGTCAAGGATCTGAAGAACGGCCGGGAGAACTCGTACAAGCTGGTATCGAAAGAGGAGGCCGACATCATGCAGGGCAAGATCTCCGTCGTGAGTCCGATCGGCAAGGGGCTGCTGGGCCTCTCCGTCGGCGACGTGGCCGAAATCGAAGTGCCGGCCGGCCGGCTGAAGCTCGAAGTGCTCGAAATCACCCGATAACCCATGCCGGTCGACCTGCGAAGTGACACCGTGACGCGCCCGACCGAGGGGATGCGGCGTGCGATGTACGAGGCGGAAGTCGGGGACAATATCTACGGGGAAGATCCGACGGTCAACCGGCTCCAGGCCGATGTGGCGGCGCTGCTGGGAAAGGAGGACGCGCTGTTCGTTCCCTCCGGCATCATGGCCAACCAGCTGGCTCTGCTGGTTCATACCCGCCCCGGCGACGAGATCATCGTCGAACGAAAGTGCCATATCTTCAACCATGAAGGCGGGGCGCCAGGGTTTCTGAACGGCGTGCAGACCTGTCCGATGGACGGAGACCGGGGCTTGCTGACGCCCGAGCATGTCGAGCAGGCGATCCGTAAGGGATTCTACAACGAGCCGACGTCGCGCCTGCTCTGTCTGGAAAACACCCATAACCACGCCGGCGGACGCGTCCTGCCCCAGGAATCCGTGGCCGCAGCGGCCGATCTGGCGCGGCGGAACGGGCTGAGCGTGCACCTCGACGGTGCGCGACTGTGGAATGCGGCGGCGGCTACGGGTCGCCCGATCGCAGCACTCGCGGCTCCGTTCGACACCGTCAGCGTCTGTCTCTCCAAGGGTCTGGGCGCGCCGGTGGGTTCGCTCCTGGCCGGGCCGGCCGATCTGATCAAAAAGGCCCTTCGTTTCCGCAACAGCATCGGCGGCGGCATGCGCCAATCGGGCATCCTCGCTGCCGCCGGTCTCTACGCGCTGGCGCACCACCGCGATCGGTTGGCGGACGACCACCGCCGGGCGCGCATCCTGGCCGAAGCGCTGTCCCAATGCGCCGATTTCCGGATAGATCCGGCGGATGTCGACACCAACATCGTCCTGTTCCGCGTCGACAGGCGGCCCGTGGCTGATGTACTGAACGCCCTGCGCGCGCACGATATCTGGATGTCGCCGTTCGGCCCCGGGCTGATCCGCGCGGTCGTTCATCTCGACATTTCCGAAGCCGATATCCAGCAAACCGTGACGACCTTGAACCGTCTGTTCGGGTCCTGATACACGCATGTCAACCCCTTTCCGCATCAAAGAACCCGCCGACGCCCCGCGGCTGCTCGAAGCCGCCGCCCGTTTCGGCACGCCGCTGTACGTGTACGACGAGCGCATCATCCGCCGGCAGTGCCAGGCGCTGCGCACCCATCTGGCGGGATTGCCGCTGCGGCTGCTCTACGCCATGAAGGCGAACGAGCATCCGGCGGTGCTGCGCGTGATCCGCGACGAAGGATTCGGCATCGACGCCGTCTCGCCCGGCGAACTCGAACTGGCGCTGCGCGTCGGGTTCTCGCCGGACGACATCCTGTATTCCGCCAACAACATCACCGACGCGGAGATGCGGGAGATTGCCGAGCAGGGCATCCTGATGAACATCGGCGAACTGAGCCGGCTGGAGGCGCTCGGGCAATCGTTCCCCGGCGCGCGCGTCTGCATACGGATGAACCCGTCGATCGGCTCGGGGCATCACCAGCATGTGGTGACGGCCGGCAAACACACCAAGTTCGGCGTACCGATCGAGGCCATCGACGAGCTGCTGGCCATTGCGGGCCGGCATCGGCTCCGCATCGTCGGCATCCACCAGCACATCGGGAGCGGCATCGCCTCGATGGCCGTGCTGTGGCAGGCGATGCAGATGCTGCTGGACGCGGCGCCGCGTTTTCCGGATCTCGCCTTCATCAATTTTGGCGGCGGGTTCAACATCCCCTACCGGGCCGAAGACGAGGCCCTGGATCTGGAAAATTTCCAGGCCGGCATCGTCGACCCGCTGCTGGCGCGTTTGCCCGACGGGCTGACCTGCTGGTTCGAGCCCGGACGCTTTCTTACCGCCGAAGCCGGCACGCTGGTCGTCAGCGCCACCACCATCAAAGAAGCCTACGGCGTCACCTACGCCGGGACGGACTCCGGCATGGCGCATCTGATCCGGCCGGCGATGTACGGGGCGTACCACGAAATCGTAAACCTCTCCCATCCCGACGGGGCGCTGGACGCCTACACCGTCGTGGGCAACATCTGCGAGTCCGGCGACGTGCTCGCGCGGGACCGGCAGATCCGCGAAATCCGCCCGGGCGACGTGCTGGCGATCATGGACGCCGGCGCCTACGGGATGGCGATGGCGTCGCTCTATAACCTGAGGCCGCTGCCGGGGGAAGCCATGATCCGGGCGAACGGCGCCATCGAGCTGATCCAGCCCCGGTGGACGCCGACCCAGCTGATCGATACCCTGTACGGCGGCTACCTCGGCAGTTAAATCTCAGTAGCTACATCTTGGCAGCTCCATCACCGCGTCACCGACACGCGGAGTGGCGGCAGGCCCGAAACCGTGGCTTCGAGCACATCGCCGGCGTGGACGGGGCCGACCCCTTCGGGGGTGCCGGTGTAGATGAGGTCGCCCGGAAGCAGGGTAAACACAGTGGAGCAGTAGGCGATGAGATGGGGAATCGAGAAGATCATATCCGCCGTGGATCCTTCCTGACGCACCTCGCCGTTGATCGTGAGCCGGATGGCGCAGGCATGCGGATCCGGCAGGGATTCGGCGCGCGCGATGGGTCCGAGCGGGGCGAAGGTGTCGAACCCCTTGGCGACGGTCCACGGTTGCCCCTTTTTTTTGGCTTCGGCCTGGAGGTCGCGCGCCGTCATGTCGAGCCCGGCCGCGTAGCCGGCGACATACGCCATCGCTTCCGAGACCGGGACGTTTTTCCCGCGCCGGCCGATGACGACGACGAGTTCGACTTCGTGGTGGACGTCGTTCGACGCCGCCGGCAGCACGACGGCGCCTCCGGTGGGCACGAGCGCCGTGGACGGCTTGAGGAAGACCATCGGCGTCTCGGGCACGTCGCTCTTCATCTCTCTGGCATGCGCGGCGTAGTTGCGCCCGATGCAAAAAACCCGGGGCGCCGCGACGCGTTCGCCCGTTTCCGGTAAAATGATTTCCATAGGTGCGGTGCAGGAAACACTCGGCTCATTGAAGGCTATAAGGCAGCCTTACATACCCCGTCGATATTACAAACTCTCGCGTCGGTAACCAACCCGGCGCCGGCAAGAAGAGGTACCATGTACGCGATTATCGAAGTCGCTGACAAACAGTACAAAGTCAGCAAAAACGATCGACTCTACGTTCCGCGCATGGATGCGCAGGTGGACTCGACGATCACCATCGACTCGGTCCTGCTCGTCTCCGCGGAGGGCGACATCCGGGTCGGGACGCCGGTTGTAGATGGCGCCCAGGTTACGGCCAAAGTGCTGGGCCACGTCAAGGGCGACAAGATCCTGGTGTTCAAAAAAATCCGCCGCAAGCGGTTCAAGGTAAAGAACGGCCACCGCCAGCAGTACACGCAGATCCAGATCAGCGATGTGACGCTCGGCGGCGCGAAGAAGACGTCGCGCAAGAAAGCCGACGAAGCGCCGGCCGCTGAAGCCGCCGAATGAACCGCCCCTCCGGGGAACGACCAACGTAGTGTAACGACCAATAGACGCAGCAGTTAGCCATGGCTCATAAGAAAGGTGTAGGCTCAACCAAAAACGGACGCGACTCGAACGCCAAAATGCTTGGCATCAAAGCCTTTGGCGGCGAATTCGTGACGTCTGGCAGCATCATCGTGCGTCAGCGCGGCACCAAATTCCACCCCGGCGCGAACGTCATGCGCGGAGGCGACGATTCGCTGTTCGCCACCAGCGACGGCACGGTTCGCTTCTCGAAAGGCAAGAACGACCGCCGGTTCGTCAATATCGACAGCGCCGCTTCCTGAGCGCGCCCGATACCGACATTAAAAAGGCTTCCGCGCGATCGGAAGCCTTTTTCTGTTTATAGTCTCTCCGTTTATGCCCGCCACCCCATCGCCCCTTCCGAATCTCCGCGCGCGGTATGCGCTGCCCGATGACGGCGCCGTCGAGCTGCGCGCCTTCACCCACGGGCCCATGCCACGTACCGTGCCGGCCATGCTGCAGCGGTTCGCGGAGGACTGGCAGACGCGCGGGGTGGATGCCTGGAACGAGGTGCCCAACCACTGGCTGCCGGCCAGCGGCGACCGCGTCGGCTGGTGGACGCTGCCCACCTACCTCGGCGACGCGTTTGTCGCCCCCCTGCTCGGCGCCGCCGCCGGCACGTGCGTGATGCAGCCCAACGCCCACTGGACGATGCAATGCGTGCTCTCCTCGGAAGAGCTGTTCGGACGCCGGCGGAAGGTGGTGTACCCGGCCGGCGCGTTTCCCTCCGTCGCGCACAGCCTGGAGCGCTGGCGGTCCCTCACCGGCCTGGAGCCCGTCGAGATCCCGGCGTCGCGTGCGGGCTTCGTCGATCGCCGCGCCGTTCTCGACGCCATCGACGCCCGAACGCAGCTCGTGGTGCTCAGCCACGTGAGCTTTCTGAGCGGCGAGAAGCTGTCCGACGACTTCCTGGCGAGCGTAGCGAGCCGGGCGCACCAGGCCGGCGCGCTGCTCGTCGTGGATGGCTATCACAGCATAGGCGCCGCGTTCGGGCCGATGGCGGACCTCGGGGTGGACGTCTATATCGGCGGCCTGCTCAAGGAAGGCAGCGGGTCGTCGGGCAACGGCTTCGTCTTTCTGCGCCCGGGCCTGGCCCTCACGCCCCGCGTGACCGGCTGGTTCGGGGATGCGGAGCCGTTCGCGTTTAACCCGCTGCCCCTCCCCAACCCGGATGTCCGTCTCCGCTTTCTCGGCGGCACCACGGCCATCGCATCGCTCTATCATGCTGTTGAAGGGGCGCGGATCCTGCTGGACGCCGGCCTCGACGCCGTCCAGCGCCATACCCTCGCGCTGGGCCGGGAAGCGATCGCCCGGGCGGAGGACCTCGGGCTGCGGCTCCGTTCGCCGCGGGAAGACGAACGACGCAGCGCCATGCTCGTCTTCGAGCTTCAGGGGGCGGACCGGGCGGCGATGTATCTCAAACAGCGCGGCGTGCTCGTGGACAGCCGAAAGGGACGTTACCTGCGTATGGCGCCGTTCGTCTGGAACGACGCCGGCGAGGTGGCGCGCTGTTTTACGGCGTTGTCCGAGGGCCTCGCGGGCCGGCGCTACCTGAAGGAAGGCCTCGCGGAGGACCGGCCGGGGCCCGTCACCTGAACGCCCCGCGGCCCATGGCAGGCTCTTTGCCTCACGGTGATCTGAATGACTTTTCATCAGCCGCCGTACGCCCGCTATGCCGACATCGACCGGCGCAAAGCCGACCCTGGCGCTCGCCATGATCGTGCGCGACGAAGCCCATAATCTCGAGCAATGGCTCCCTGAAGCCCGTCCTTTCCTCGACGAGCTGGTGGTCGTAGACACCGGCAGCAAGGACGACACCGTCGCCTTCCTGCACGACCTCGACGCCCGGGTCTTCGAGTACCCCTGGGAGGACAATTTTTCCCAGTCGAGGAATCAAGGGCTGGCCCATGTCACGGCCGACTGGATCCTGATTCTGGACGCCGACGAACGATTAACCCGCGCCGACTGGGAGCGGGTGCGCGAGCTGATCCATAGCGACCACGCGATCGCCTATACCTTCCAGGTGAAGAATTACCACGCGCCCAACGACCAGACCGCGTTCGACGTGATGCGCGCGTACCGGCTTTTCCGGAACGGTCACGGCATTGGATACGAAGGGGCGGTGCACAACCAGCTGGCGGGCGCCATCGAGCGCGCGGCGGCGGCCTCCGGGCTTCGGGTGGAGGAGGCGCACGTGACGGTGCACCACTATGGCTACGCGCTCGGGCCGGAAGCGATGTGCGCGAAACGCGAGCGCATCTACCGGATGGTGAAGCGCGCGGTCGACGCGCATCCCGGCGACGCGTTCTACCTGTTCCACATGCTGTCCATCTGCCACGGCATGGGCCGCTACCAGGAGGCCCGAACGATCGTGGGGCAGATCCCGTTCGACGCGCTCCGTCCCGAGCTGCGGATGAAAGCGTACTGCAAGGCTTCCCAGGTATCGCTCTACTTCGACGCGTTCGACGAGGCCAAGGCCTTCGCGCGCCAGGCGCTCGATCTGGCGCCGACGCTGCCGTTTCTGCATCACCTGCAGAGCCAGATCCTGTACCAGATGGGGCATTACGCCGCCGGCATCCGCGCGGCCTATCGCGCCATCGAGCATGCCCAGGACGACATCGACGACACGGAAGGCATCTACCTCAGCATGGATCAGCTCCTGGCTAACCTGGCGATGGGCTACATGCTCACCGGAGACCACAAGGCCGCCGAATGGCATCTGCAGGAAGCCCTGGCGATCAATCCGACGAATTACGACGCCCGCACCTGGATGACGCGGCTCGAGGAGTTGATGCCGGCCTGAACGCCGCGCGTCAACGGGGGACGACGGCGAAGTCGGAGATGTGGAGATTCAAGGCGTGGTTGACCCGGAGACCGACGATCCCGTCGGTCTGCACGTCCGCAGCCGGCAGACGCGCCACCTCCTGATCGTTGATCAGAAACACGGCCTGCCCTTCCTGGATCCGCACCGCGAGGGTATTGGACACCGACGAGACGGCCGGATCCGTATAGCGGTTTATGGCAGCCTGCGGCTGCCAGTCCAGCACGACCTGCGTCTCCGCCCCGATGCGCCGCTTGACGAGGAATTCGCCGGAGTTTCGGATCAGGAAATAGTCGTACGTCTGGTTGTCGCCGGCCAGATTTTTCCCGCCGAAGAATAACCCGAACGCCTCGTTTCGTTCTCCCGGATCGAACAGGTGGATCGTCGTCCGCGCGGTGTAGGCGCCGGACGCCGTACTGGAGGGATGATAAAAGATGCCGGCCGGCCCGGTGCGGATGTGCCACCCCGGCGTCATGGAGACAAAAAAGATGTCATCCGCCTCCTCCCCGCCGATGGCAACGGCCGGGTCGGGGGTGTCGAGACGGACCGTCCATCCGGGGGGCGTGATCATGTCGCCGCCTACCGGATGCAGGGGATCGGGACGGAGCATGGTGGAATCCACCACCGCCGCCGAAGGCACGGAAGCGCCGTTTTCGGTGGGCGCGCAGGCGGAAACAGCCAGGGCGAGGCCCAGAACTACGGGGGTCAATACCTTCATCGCAAAACGCATCGGAGGACGGGAGTCAGTTGGATCGGTACGTGAAACGCGCACCCTGCCACATGGTGCCGGGCGCCTTATGCGATCTCCTGCCCGGCGATTCGTTCCTTCGACCGGCGAGCAGCCCGTTCCATAATCGATCCATACGCCTCGTCGGCCAGTCGGTTATCGGTCTCGATATACGCCGGCTGCGCGCGGTACGTCGGGCCGTCCGCGCCGCCGCGCAACAGGGCGAGCACGCCGTCCGCATCCGACGCATGCAGGAGCCGGCGCGAGCGGATATCGGGCTGAAACATCGTCGCCGCGGTTTCGCCGACCACGATCGACGGCACGCCGAACGCGAGCGCCTCATACGCTACGGAGGACCACTGCGTGACGTGGGCATGGGCGCGCTGCAGGAGCGCGTACAACGGAAGACGGGTTGCATCCTGGAGGTCGACCTGCGTCAACCCGCGCGACCGCAGCGTCTCCTGACACGCCGGCAGCTGCTCGCGCTGCAGGGGATGCAACCGGAGCATCCACGACCACGAGGCCGGCGACCGCTCGATCGCTTCGAGCAGCCAGGTCGGCAGGATCGGGTTCACCGGCTGGAGGGAAACCAGGACGACTTTCGGCGACGTGTCGAGCCGGCGCAGGGCGCGCTCATCTTCCTCCTCGAGCACGAGGTTGTCGGTATCGTGATTCGCCCACTTGGCCAGCCAGCGGTTCCCCCCCACCACGACGCCATGCCGATGGTTGCCGACCGGCAGCCAGCGCTCGATGTGTTCTCTCGAATCGTCTCCCCAGCACCAGAACAGCTCGGGCAGCAAGGCATAACCTTCCGCCGGCATCCGCTGCCAGTGGGTATACATCCCGTGGAAACGCCCCTGCTTGCCATGCTGGACGTCGACCGAAACGATGCCCAGATCCGCGCAGGCCGCCATGAGCGCCATCGCGATGTCGTAATAATAACACACGGTCCATACGGCTTTGGGCCCGAGCGCCGACAGCATCGTGCGGAAGTAGCCGCGCATCTGCACCAGCTGTTCCACTTCGATGTAGAGCTGCTCGCGCGTGAGCGGGAAGCCCGGTTCGAGCCGGCGCAGCTCGGCGAAGAAGCCCTCGATGCCTTCGATGCCGGGGACCGGCTCGCCGGATGCGAACGCCTGGATCATGCCGCGGCGCGCCTCGTACCGCACGAAATCCGTCGAATCGAGAAACTGGGTCGCTTCGAAACGCGGCACCGTCTGCGCGGCGCCGGCGGTGGTCAGCTCCAGCTTGAGAAACGACGAGCGGCCGCGGGCCAGGTCGATCATCGGGTCGAGGTGCCGGTTGTAGTATGCGCCCCCGAACCGGTCGGCATGGTCCTCGACGCGCGAGAAAAACAAGGCGTCGATCGCGTCATGGCCGCGCAGGGCGACCAGATTGCGCAGGTGCTGTTCGTAGTGGCGCATAAACGCGGCGTAGTTCTCGCGCTGCGCGAACGAAGCCGCATGCATCTGCGACCAGACGGCGAGGCCGACCTCGGGCGCCGGCTTGAACTTGCCGGGGTTCAGCATCCGGCTCCACAGGAGCAGGCGGATGTAGGGCCAGATCGCCAGGCCCTTGTAGCGAATGGCCGTGACGTCGCAGGCATCTTCCAGCGCCAGGATGCGCTCGATCGCGTGTTTGTGATCCATCAGGCCTCCATCAGATAAACGTGTTCGGCGGATTCGGCGACGTCATCCAGGTTGATGGGCGTGTACGCGTCCACGTCGCGCGCGAGCATGCGCCCGATCAGGTCGTCGGCATAGGCCGGCGACAGGCCGACATCCGCGTCCTGCCGGAGAAACGCGAGATGCTCGCGCGTCAGCAGCGTGCCCGCCGGGATGGCGCGCGCGGCGACGATGCGTTTCTTCTGGAAGACCCGGTAGCGATGGTCGCTTTCGTTGAGCGCGTGGAGCCCGTAGGCGCCGGCGGCCAGCGCGGCCTCGCGCATGGTGCGCACGTAGTCGACCATCTCCAAAGGCTCGAGGGCCGCCTGGTAGTCGGTCCCCTTCTCGGCGCGGCTCAGCGTGATGTGCTTCTCGAGGTGCGTCGCGCCCAGCCCGAGCGCCAACATATCGATCGTGCGGCTGATCGGCAGCTCGGCATCCGTATGATCCTGGTAGCCGACAGGCAGTCCGAACGCGTGCCGGAGCAGCGCGATCCGGTTGATCTGCGCATCCGCGAGGCTTGTAGGAAAGTTCTGCATGCCGTGCATGAGGATCACGCGAGCCGGGCCGGCGGTCCGCATGATGTCCAGCGCCTCGGCGACCTCGTCGAGCGTGGAGGCGCCCGTCCCGAGCGTCACCGGCAACCCGGTCGCCGACGCCATGCGCAGCATCTCGGGATTGGAGAGGTCCGCTGAGCTCAGCTTGATGCCGTCGACGCCGAGACGGAGGGCCAGCTCGAGGCTCGGGACGTCGTACGCGAAGACGTAGACGTCGATTTCGTACTGGCGCGCACGTGCCACGATGGACTCCCACGCCTCGTCGGAGAGTTCCAGCTTGCCGAGGAGCGGGTAGAGCCGATGGTGCGGCCCGACCTGGTGCGTGCGGCGGAAGATCTGGATCTGGATGGCGTCGAAGCCGGCCGCCACCGCGGCGTCCACCAGCTTGCGCGCGCGGGCCGGCTCGCCCTCGTGCGCGCAGGCCATTTCGGCGATGAGAAACGGCGACAGGGTAGCGCCTTCCGGGGCGTAGTTCATGACGGTACCAGTTCGTGTTGGAAGCCAATGGAATGGACGAGCTGCCGCAGCGCCTCGCGATCCTCCGGTTTCAGGCGATCGAGCGGTGCGCGTTCGTAGGCCGGCATGACATCCAGGATGTGCATGGTCTCCTTGAGCGCGCGGTGCCAGCCGTACGCGACGGCCTGCGCGAAGTAGGGATCTTCGTAGGCCCCCGCGATGGCCTCCGCTTCGCCGATCTCCCCGGCCATCACGTGGCGGAAAAAACGCACGGCGAGATCGGGCCGGAAGCTGCCGATGCCCACCAGATAGGTGTAGGCTCCCATCCGGGCATCCTTGATGAAGCGCCGCATGGCGCCGCCGGCGCCGATGATCGGGATGCGCGCGTTCAGGCGCTCCAGAATGGCCTCGTAGGCGGCGCGGTCGCCGTTTTCTTCCTTGACGCCCACCAGATTGTCGATGCCGGCGATGCGTTCGAGCAGATCGGCGTCCATGAGCCGGCGGGCATGCATCCCGCCAAACCCGTCGCGCATGGCGACGGCGTGGATCATGATGCCGAGGTCGGCGCTGGCGGCCACGTCGCTGAAGAAGTCCACGACCGGGTCGTCGCCGTACCAGCGTTCGGGATAGACGAGCAGGATCGCATCGGCGCCGGCGTCGCGGGCCTGCCGGGCGAACGCGGCATTTTCGCGCGTCGAGCCCGAAAACGGCCCCGGCCCGGCGGCCACTACAACCGCGCGGCCGGCGACGGCGTCGGCGACGGTTTCATTGGCGGCGAGCATCTCGTCCCGCGTCAGCAGGTTGAACCGGCTCGTCCCCACGGTCAGGAGCAGTACCGGGGCCTCGTGTTCGACGAGAAACCGGGCATAGCGGCGCAGCGCGTCGTAGTCGACCGACTCGTCGGCCGCGAACGGAATGGGAATCGGGAATACGGGGCCGCGGATGCGGGAGCGGAGGTCGGTATAGGATGTCATGGGTGTCCTCGTCGTAGATCGGGGTAGCGGTTCAGGCCGGCACGGGCGCCGCGATTTCGGCGGCGCGGCGGGTGCGCATGAGCGCCTCGGCCATGTCGAACTGATAGGGATAATCGATGTCCAGCGACCGTTCTTCCGGCATTTCGTAGCCGATCAGGGGCTGGCAGAAGAAGGTTTTTTCCTCGAGGAAGCGGGAAACGGGCATCAGGTACAGGGCGCCGTTCGGGTGCACCGCCGGCTGCATGGCCTGGCTGCGCGTCGAGCGCGCGTACGTCTCCGGCTCCCGCATCGTGAGCGCCGGCGCCGCGTCGAACGTCATCGCGAACTGCGGCGGAAACGTGTACGCGGTGACGGCGATCAGCGCCGCACCGTTGCCCTGCTCGTCGTAGAGCGACACGGCATCGCGGACGTCCATCGCCGTACGGAACGGGCAGGTCGGCAGCATCACCGCGACGTGGTCGTACCGGGCCGCATGGCCGGGCCGCAGCAGGTACTCCTCCGCCACGCGCACCATCGGCACGGTGTCGCCGGCGAGGGCCTCGGGCCGGCGATCGGCGACGGCGCCCCACTGCCGGGCCACCGCGAGGATTTCGTCGTCGTCGGACGACACGACGACGTCGAGAAACACGTCGGCTTCGAGGGCGGCCTCGAGGGTATAGGCAAGCATCGGCTTGCCGGCGAGGGGCAGCACGTTTTTGCGGGGCACGCGTTTCGAGCCGCCGCGCGCCGGGATGATGCAGAGTGCGTTTTGCATGGGTTTATGCGGGTTGAGCGGCCGGCAGGTCGCCGACACGGGAACGGATGAGGCGTGCGTCGCGCAGCGTCTGGCGGATGGCCTTGCACACGCGGTCGACATCGTCCAGCGAGATCTCGTTGGACGTCGGCAGGTTGAGGCCGCGGCCGGCGACGGCTTCCGTCACGGGAAACCAGCCGTGCGCGAAGGGGATGAAGGCCGGCTGGTCGTGCAGGGGGCAGAAAAACGAACGCGTTTCGATGCCGTGCTCGGCCAGGCTGCTGCGCAGGGTGTCGCGGCTGACGCCCAGCACCGACTCGTCGACCAGGATCGAATAGAGCCAGTGGATGTTGCGCGCCCAGGGCGCCTCCGGCGGCAGCACGATGCCGGGCAGGTCGCCCAGCTGTTCGGCATAGCGCCGGACCACCCGCTGGCGTCCCTCGAGGAAATCGTCGATGCGCTCCATCTGGGCGAGGCCGATGGCGGCCTGGATGTTTGTCATGCGGTAGTTGAAGCCGGCGTAGAGGTGCCAGTAGCGCCGGCTCTTGTCCATCCCGTGATCCCGCAGGATCGCCATCTTCTCGTGGAGCGCCGCGCGGTTTGTCGTCACCATCCCCCCCTCGCCCGTCGTGATGACCTTGTTGGCGAAGAAGCTGAAGCAGCCGACGTCGCCGAACGTGCCCACCTGCCGGCCCTTGTACGTCGCGCCGAGCGCCTCGGCGCAATCTTCCACGACGAACAGGTTGTGCCTGCGTGCGATGTCCATGATCGGGTCCATGTCGCACGGGTGCCCGTAGAGGTGGACCGGCATGATGGCCCGTGTCCGCGGCGTGAGTTGCTCGCGAATCGCGTCCGGATGAAGCGTCCACGTCTCCGGGTCGATGTCGGCGAACACCGGGATCGCGCCGGTCTGGAGGACCGCGTTGGCCGAGGCGCCGAAGGTCAGGTCCGGCACGATCACTTCGTCGCCGGGCCCGACGCCCAGCGCCGCCAGCGCCAGGTGAAGCGCCGTGGTGCCGCTCGACGTGCACAGCGCGTGTCCGACGCCGACATAGGCGCGGAACGCGTCCTGAAACCGGTTCACGTATTCGCCCTGCGACGAGATCCAGTTGGTGGCGATGCAGTCGCTGACGTACTTGAGTTCGTTGCCGCCCAGCGCCGGCTGGGTGACGGGCAGCCGCCACATCTCCGCCCACGAAATCAGATCGACCGGCTGCCCCCGTTCGTTGAGAATCGGAAGATGGCGGACGCGTTCGTTCAGGAGCTTGAGGTGCTCCGCCCGCGACTGGTCGTCGCGCCCGGCGGCAAACTGGCGATTCATGTGCCGATGGATGGGATCCGACAGCGACGCGCCGCTCAGCAGCGTGCGCCGGACGTCGCCGTCCGTAAACAGGCCCACCATCACGCCGTCGTCGTCGACAACGAAAACGACGCCAAAAATGCCCTTGTTGAGGGCTCGGAGCAGGTCCTCGACCGAGGCGTCGCGCGGGAGGATGTTGTCAGAAATGGATCGCATGGGGCTGATTGGTAACGGGAGAGAGGTGCTGGTCGACGAGGTCGCGCTGGTGCAGCATCTGGCTGATCGAGAGCCCGTAGGCCTCCAGGACGACTGTCGCCTTCGGGAAGAGACGCACGACCGGCCAGAACCACGATGCCGCGGTGACCGGCCTGTTCTGGTCGGCCAGGCCGTCGTTTTCGCTGAGGTGAAAGGCATGGATGCGGTGAGCCAGGCGGAGGCAGAATTCGCTCTCCGAGAAGCCCAGGGTGCGCGCCGAGACGCGCAGATGACCGGTGTCCACCAGGACGCCGATGTTGCTGTCGTTGAGCCGCGCGAAAAACCGCTCGAACTCTTCGGCCCGGACCATGAGCAGATGGTTCCGGCCGGCGGTCTCGCGCGTCTGCACGTTGTTCTCGAAGAGGAGGCGGACGCCGGCGGCGCGCGCGTAGCGGCTCAGCGTGGAGGCGCTTTCGCAAAACCGGTCGAAGGCGCGCTCGTAGGCGTCGGCCGTGAGGGTCGCGGCGGCGGCGGCCTGCGCGTCGGGATTGCCCAGCATGTCGGGCGTCAACGCGGCGACGAAGCCGCTGTGGACGCTGTAGAAGGGCGCCCCGAAGGCGGCGCTCAGATCGATGGCGCGCCGGCAGAGCGCCAGGCTCGCCTCCAGCGAGGATCGGTCTTCGGCCGCGAGGTTGAGCACGATGGGCGGATCCGGCGGCGGAAAGTAGTTGTGCACGAGGCACGGCGCCAGCTGTTCGAGACGGTGCGCTACCTGTCCCATGTCGAAGGGATCGAGGCCCGAGCTCAGCTCGATGCGCCGAAGATCGTACCGGAGGCACAGAAACACGATCTCATCGAGGGATCGGGTGCGGAATGCGCCGGTGGACAGGTAACACGCGCTCATCGAAGTTCCTTTTGCATCATGATATGGCCCGTTCGGGGACAGGTGTCGAACGGTTCGAAGCCGGCGGCACGATAGGCCTTGAGCGCCGGCGCGTTGTCGGGATGCACCTTGAGCATGATCCGGGCGACGTCGTGGCGCACGCACCAGTCGATCGCATGGGCCAGCGCCCTGCGGGCGAGCCCCTGGCCCGCCGCGGCCCGGGCGACATAGACGCCGAACGAGGGGCGGGCATAGCCCTCGTCGAATCCCCGCAGCATAAAAAAGCCGACGAGCGCATCATGCTCGCGCATGCCCCAGTAGCGGTCCTGCCGGGCCGCTCCCAGGCGCGCCGCCAGCGCGTTGGCGTCGTTCGAGGGGAAGGGGACAAAATATCTGCCATACTCCGGCGCATCGCCGGTCAGCAGCCGCGCCAGATCGCCGGCGTCGGCGGGGCCGAGGTCAACGAAGTTCGGCATCGTCGAAGGCGAACTGATCGACCGTAACGGGGGCATTTTCAGGGATATCGCAGAGCGCGACGCGCCCGATCAGGCGCTCGAAGAAGACGGGCGCCAGTCCGGTCGCCGGCCGTTTGAAGGTCAGCATGTCGGGCGTAATGCGCGCTCCTTTCGGGATGCGGGTCGCCGCATAGACGCTGCGCCGCATCCCCGGCGCATTCCTTTTTTCCACCTCGGACGGAATTTTGCGCCCATCGCCCAGCATGCGTTCGGCCTCCGCGATGCGCCGCGCCAGGACGCGAAAGGTCGCGGGGTCGACGGAGCTGGCGTGGTCCGGGCCGGCCATCCGGGTGTCGAGCGTGAAGTGCTTCTCGATCACGCAGGCGCCGAGCGCGACGGCGCCGATGCAGGCCGTATCCGTCATCGTGTGATCCGAGTAGCCGACGAGCGCGCCAAACGCGTCGCGCATGGTCACCATGGCGCGCAGGTTGGTGTCCTCGATGCGCGACGGGTAGTTGGTCGTGCACTGGAGCAGGACGAGCTGGTCGTTGCCCGTCGACCGGACGGCCTCGACCGCCACGCGGACCTCCTCCAGCGTGGCCATGCCGGTGGAGAGCAGCACGGGTTTGCCTTTCGCGGCGACGTACTTGAGGAAATAGGGCTCGGCGACGTGGAGCGACGCCAGCTTGAACGCCGGCACGCCGGCGTCATCCAGGAAGTCGACATCCTCCACATTGTAGGGCGTCGAGAACATGAGCACGCCAAGACGGGCCGCTTCGGCCATCAGCTCGCGATACACGTCGTTCGGCAGTTCGAGCCGGCGCAGCATGTCGATCTGCGTCTCCCCCGGGTCCGTCGACTCGAGCTGGTACGCGGCCTTCGGCGCGGCGCTGGATGCGACGCGTTCGGCCTTAAACGTCTGGAATTTGACGCACTGCGCGCCGGCGTCTTTCGCGGCGTGGAGCAGCCGCCGGGCCAGTTCCGGGTCGCCGTTGTGGTTGACGCCGGCTTCGGCGATGATCAGTACCGGGTGCCCCGGGCCGACCGGCACCCCGCCGATAGCGAGTTGATGTGGCATAGAAGACATGGATAGATCCGGGTGCAGAAGAATTGGGGCCGTGCCGGACAAAAATCGGGATGCACCCACCCGTATGTCGCGCGGTTGCCGCCCGAAAGTCAAACACTATGCCACCGCCCGGATGCCTCAGGCTGATGACGCGGTGCGGCCCGCGCCTCGTTCTTGCCCCCCGGCGGTGGAAAGAATTGCCGGTCGGGAAACGAGATTCGCCCATTTCACGCCGGGATTGGCCCGGAATGGCTTTTGCGTTCGGGGCCCTCATCATTTCGTTCACGGTTTAATTTGTCGATCTCATGGCAACAATCCAGCAAAACAAGCAGGTGTGGGACGGCTCCTACAACTGGCAAGAACAGGGCAACGAGTGGTCGGCATCGTGGGGAGGTCCCGAGATGCAATGGCATGCCAGCTTGCTGCCGCGTCTTTATCCCTTCCTGCCGGCGGACACCATCCTCGAGATCGCGCCGGGCTACGGCCGGTGGACCCATTTCCTCAAGGAACAGTGCCGCGAACTGCATCTGGTGGAGCTCTCCCAGGAATGCATCGATGCCTGCCAGAGCCGTTTCGCGGATCAACGGCACATCAACTACCACGTCAACGACGGCCTCTCGCTGGCGATGATCGCCGACGACAGCATCGACCTGGCGTTCAGCTTCGACTCGCTCGTCCATGCCGAGCAGGACGTGATCGTCGCGTACCTCCAGCAGCTGCGGCGCAAGCTGCGGCGCGACGGGGTGGCGTTCCTGCACCACTCGAACGTGGGTGCGATGGACCCCTACATGCAGGCGATCAAGCATCTGCCGGCCCCCGAACTGGAGGCGCTGGGGATCGTCCGGCCGATCGACCACTGGCGGGCGCACAGCGTCAGCGCGGCGTCGTTTCATCAGGCGGCGCGGCAGGCCGGCCTGGCCTGCATCAATCAGGAAACGATCAACTGGCTGGATACCCCGCTGACCATCGACTGCATCTCGATCGTGACGCAGCCCGGTTCGAAGTGGGCGCGCCCGCATCGCCTGACGCGCAACCCGCAGTTCATGGAAGAGGCCGCCCACGCCGCGCGCATCGCGCGGGCTTATGGCTTTGCCGAAAAGACCGTCACGCCCGCCGTTCACACCCTAGCTATCTGACCGATGACACCGGATCGCCCGACCCCTGAACGTCTGCGGCTGCTGCACGTCCACACGTTCTACCCCGAAGCCACCGAACAGCTGTACCGCGCCCATCCCGAACTGAAGAGCGCGCCGTACGATGTCCAGATCAAGGCCGTACTCGACGACGGCGTGGCGGCGTCGCACATCTTCACGCCCTATCTCGCCGGCCTGGGCTACGAGGCCCAGTTCGTCGTGGCGGACAACCCGTACGCCCAGGCGCAGTGGCTGCGCGAGCACGTGACTGAACGCGCGCCGATCGACCAGAACTCGTGGGTCAAGGAAATCGTCCGCAAGCAGGTGGCCCATTATCGGCCGGACATCTTCTACACGGCGAACCCGGTGCTCTTCGACACCGCCTTCATCGCATCGCTGCCATATCGCCCCCGGCTCGTCGCCGGCTGGCGCGCGGCGGACATCGATGCGCGCCACGACTGGTCCGGCTACGATCTCATCCTCTCCGGCCTGCCGTTGCTCCTCGACGCCGTCCGGGAGGGCGGCGCCCGCGCCTCCGCCTTCTTCTTTCCGGGGATCCCCCAGATGGTGGCGGAGGACGCGCGCGGCGCGAAACATGCGCTGGACGTGATGTTCTCGGGGTCCTGGACGACGCAGCAGCACGAGACGCGCAACCGCATGCTCGAACGCGTGGCGGAGGCGTCGAAAGGCGAGATGCCGTTCTCGTTCGCCCTCTACACCGATCCCGGCCGGCTGCCGGTGCCGGCAACCCTCCAGCCCTTCGTCCAGAACCCCGTCTTCGGACGCGCGATGCACCGCGCGCTCGGCCAGGCCCGCATCGTGCTCGACGCGCGGGCGGACCATAGCCTGCGCTCGGACGCCGGCCGCCGCGACCTCGGCGGCGCCGATACGGTCAACATGCGGCTGTTCGAGGCCACGGGCGCCGGCGCGTTCCTCCTGACGCAGCATCTCCCGGATCTGCACCGGTACTTCGAGCCGGGGCGCGAGATCGAAACGTACCGCGACCACGACGAGCTGATCGAAAAAATCCGGTACTACCTCGCGCACCCCGACGAACGCGAGGCCATCGCGCGGCGCGGCCAGGAACGTTGCCTGCGCGACTACGCCATGCCCGAACGGGCGCGCGTGTTCGACCGCCTGATGCGGGCGCACATCCGGCAACCCGAACCCGCGCCTCCCGCGAGACGGCCGGCGCAGGCTCCCAAACCGGCGGCACAGCCCGAGCCGGCCCGTCAGGCCGTCGAATCGGTGGAGGGCCTGCTGCGCACCGCGATCGACACCTTCAAGACGGGCCAGTACCAGCAGGCCTTCCAGACGGCGACGCGCGTCAAAG
The DNA here is from genome assembly GCA_041391505.1 of Rhodothermales bacterium. Classification (NCBI taxonomy): domain Bacteria; kingdom Pseudomonadati; phylum Rhodothermota; class Rhodothermia; order Rhodothermales; species Rhodothermales bacterium. Next base: position 22,131 of record JAWKNW010000015.1, on the reverse strand, counting down.
CGATGCGGCTGCCGCTCCTGAACGTCGACTACCTGCGGGCCGCCTGCCTGCTGCATCTCGGCAAGCCCTTCGACGCCCGCGAGGCGCTCCGGGAAGAACTGCACCACTTCCCGGACAACGCGAACGCGAAGGTGCTGCTCGACCAGGTGCTGAAAAGCGTCCCCGACGTCTCGCACATCGACGACGCCGAGTTCAAGGAGCTGCTCGCGCTGATCCGTCCGCATACGATGGTCCCGGAGGCGCGGCTGTATTCGCTGTACACCCAGGCAAAGCGGATCTGCCAGGAAGACCTCCCCGGTAACTTCGTCGAGTGCGGCGTGGCCCGGGGCGGGTCGACGGCGCTGCTCGGCCTCGTCATCCAGCGCTACAGCCGCCGGCCGCGGCATCATTTCGCCTTCGACACCTTCTCCGGCATGCCCGAGCCGACGGTGCACGACACCCAGAACGGCATCCCCGCGGACGACACCGGCTGGGGCACCGGCACCTGCGCCGGCTCGGTCGACGGCGTCCGGGAGATCTGCGATGCGCTGGGGATTTCGTCGTACGTGTCCCTCGTCCCGGGCTACTTCGAGGACACCCTCGCCGGCGCCAGACAGGAGGTAGGCCCGATCGCGCTCCTCCACCTCGACGCCGACTGGTACTCGTCCACCATGACGATCCTGAACGAATTCTACGACCAGGTCGTCCCCGGCGGCGTGATGCAGTTCGACGACTACGGATGCTGGGAAGGCTGCCAGAAAGCCACCGACGAATTCCAGCAATTCAACAGCCTCTCCTTCCCCCTCCAGCCCGTCCCCGGCGACAACCAGGGGATGTGGATGGTGAAGGCCTAGCTTCGCGTTCGAGGGTCGACGTTCGAGGTTCAAGGTATGATGCCTGCACGTCGACCCTTTCGCCTTGACCATGGAACCTGCAACCTTGAACCCGATCCCCATGCCATCCATCCTCCACGTCATTGAAAACATGGACGCCGGCGGGGCTACCCGGGCGGCGATCACGACGGCGCGAGCTTCGGCGCGGCTCGGGGGCTACGCGCACCGGATCGCGGCGCTCGGCGGCGCGTCCGACGAGGCGAAGGCGCTCGCGCGGCAGGCGGGGGTCGACGTGCTCGACGCGCCCGACACGGCCGCGCTGCACGCCGCCATCGAGGCGGCGGACATCGTGCAGATCGAGTGCTGGAATGCGCCCGGGATGATGCGTTTTCTGCACACCGCGTTTCCCGCATGCCGGCTGGCGATGTGGCACCATGTCGCCGGCACCTCGGCGCCCCAGCTGATCTCGCCGGCGCTCGCGGAGATGGCGGACCTGACCATCGCCTGCAACCCGTTCACCTACGAGACCAACGCCGTCTTCCAGCAGCTGCCGGAAGAACGCCGGGCCATGGTGCTCGCGCCGGCGGATCTGGACCGGGTCCGGGGCGTCGCGCCCCGACCGCATCAGGGTTTCAACGTCGGCTACATCGGCACGGTCAGTTTCGTCAAGATGCACCCGGACTATGTCCCGATGAGCGCCTCGATCCAGATTCCCGGGGTGCGCTTCGTCGTTTGCGGGGATGGTATCCAGGCGCAGCTGAAGCAGCAGGCGGCCGCGCTGGGCGCGGCGGATCGGTTCGACTTCCGCGGCTACGTGGCGGATATCGCGCCGGTGCTCGAAACGATGGATGTGTACGGCTATCCGCTCTGCGAAGAGACCTACGCGGCAGCGGAATTGAACCTCCAGGAAGTCATGTACGCCAGCGTCCCGCCGGTCGTCTTCCCGTATGGCGGCGTCGTCCGCCTCGTGGAGCACGAGCAGACGGGGATGATCGTGGATTCGGCCGCGGCCTACCGCGAGGCGATCGAATACCTCTACCATAACCCCGACGAGCGGCTGCGGATGGGCCGCAACGCCGCGGCGCATGCCCGGATGCACTTCGGTGCCGAAAACGCCGCGGTCGCGATGAATGCCTGCTACGAGCGGCTCCTCGCACAGCCCAAACGGCCCCATGCCTGGCCCGGCGGATCGGGCGCGGCGCTCTCCGGCGCGCAGCTGCTGGCCGACTCGCTCGGCGACGCCGGCGCCGACCTGCGGTGCAGCCTCGCCGGCGGCGACACGCCCGCCGTGCTCGAGGCCGAGCGACGCATCGGGGCGTCGAGCTTCCTGATGTACAACAGCGGGTTTTTCCGCTACGGGCGGCACGCGCCGCAGGACACGCACCTCCGGCTCTGGTCGGGGCTGTACCTCGAAGCCCACGGATCGCCGGGGCCGGCGCTCAACGAGTATGCGCAGGCGTTTCAGGGCGGGCTGCAGTCGTGGCGCATCCAGTGGTATTTCGCGCGGACGCTGCGCGCCCTGGGCGAGCACGCGAAGGCGCGCCCGATCTACGAGGCGCTGCGGCGCACCGTGGCCGACTTCGACGCCCTGACGGGCGACGACGCGTACCTCGAACAGCCGGCGGCGGCCGTAAAACCCGCTGCCCCGCGCGTGACGGCGCTGGTGTCGACCTACAAATCCGAGGCCTTCATGGAGGGCTGCCTGGACAATCTCGTCAACCAGACGCTGTACAAACAGGGCGGCCTCGAGATCGTCGTCATCGACGCGGCAAGCCCTGAAAACGAACGGGCGATCGTCGAACGCTTTCAGCAAAGCTACCCCGGCATCCGGTACGAACGCGCCGCCGAACGCGAACCGCTGTACGCCAGCTGGAACCGCGGCATCCGGATGGCGGCCGGCCCGTACCTGACGAGCGCCAACACCGACGACCGGCACCGCGCCGACGCCCTCGAGACGATGGCCGACTGTCTCGACGCGAGTCCGGAGATCGCCCTGGTGTATCCCGGGCAGATCGACACGAGCGTCCCGAACGAGACGTTTGCGACGACCTCGTCGAAGAAGCTGCTCGACTGGCCCCCGTATACGTATCGCGAACTCGAACGCCATTGCATCATCGGCTCGCAGCCGATGTGGCGGAAACGGCTCCACGCTACGTACGGGCTGTTCCGGGAGGAATTTATCTCCGCCGGCGACTACGAATTCTGGCTCCGGGTCGGCAAACACGAGCCCTTCTACCGGCACCCCGAGACGCTCGGGCTGTACTTCCGGAATCCCGCCGGCATCGAACACGGCGCCGCCACGGGCAAGCGGGAAACGATCCGCATCTGGGAAGAATACGGCATGTTCGAGCGGGGCGTCCTGACGATCCTGGACGGGCAGCTGTTTACCCGCGCCCACATCGCGCGCTATTTCCCGGAAGGCGGTTTCGAGCCGACGCGTCCGCTCACGGAATACATCACGCTGTTTCAGCAGTGCCTGGCGCAACGCGACATCGCGCAGGCCGCGCGCATCGCCGACCAGGCCGTGCGGAGTTTCCCGAAAGCGCCCTACCCCTTCGTTCTGCGCGCCATCACATCGCGCATGCAGGGACAATTCGGGCACGCGCTCGAAGCGATCGAGGCGTCGCTGAAGCTCGAAGAAAGTCCGGAAGCCCTCTACGAGCTGATCCAGACGTCGCTCGCCACGCAGCACCGCTCCGAGGCCGTGCGTACGGGCGAGTACCTCCGGGAGCGCTACCCGGCGTGGGCGCACATGGTGGAGTCGATGGCGTTGTAGGAGCCGATCGGGAAAAGACGGTAGCCGGGAGTCGCTCCGTTACGGAGTATTCGAGAGCCGGTCGATGGGCGTCAGCTCGACTTTCCGGAATTCGACCTCCGAGCCTTCGGCCTGGAGCGCGATCTGGCCGTGATCTACCGTCGCGTTAAACCCGTCGTTGACGAGATCGCCGTTGACCCAGACGCGGATCGTGTTGCCGACGGTTTCGATGACCATCGTATTCCACTCGCCGACGGGTTTCTCCGAGCCGTCCGTCAGGTTGAGGATGCGGCGCGCTTTCCCTTCGGTGATGCCCCACTCTGATTTCGGGCCGCGGCGGGTTTCCATGTCGGGCACCTCGATGTCGGCCACGATGCACCAGAAATCGCCGGCATTTTCGTGCATCATCTGCACCTCGATCGATTGGGGAAACATCTGGTACAGCGCCCGCGGCGTCGAGGCGTGCACCAGCGCGCCGGCATTGCCGGGCTCGCCGGCGAAGCGGTATTCAAGTTCGAGGCGGTAGTTCTGGTAGACGGCATCCGTGATCAGGTGCCCCTCGGGCGTGCCGGCGCTGACCAGCAGCCCGTTGCGGACGAAAAACGGGCTGGCTACCGAGCTGGTGTCCATCGCCGGGACATCCACATGCCAGCCGGTGAGGTCGCGACCGTTGAACAGCGCGACGGGTTGCTGCGGCGCAGCGCAACCGACGGCGCCGATGGCGAGCAGAAGCAGAACGAAGAGGCGATACGGCATGGCGGTATGGGGGGATGGTGGTGTGATGCCGCAATATACGCCAGCATTACCCATTGCCGTCGAGCCGACGCGACATCAGCAGGTACCCGTCCCGCGCTTCGAAGCCCCTGGCGCCGTACAGCCGGCGTGCCCGGTCGTTGTCGCGACCTACTTCCAGATGCAACGCGCGCACGCCGAAGGGCGCCACGGCGTCCGGCAGCAGGTCCAGCACGGCGCTCCCGATCCCGCGGCCGCGAAAGGCTTCATCGAGAAAGAACTCGTCGACGAACGCATCCCTTCCGCCGAATTCGATGGAGTAGCCGAAGCACACCGCCACGTACCCGGCCGGCACCCCATCCACATCGATCAGCCAGATCCGGCCAAACGCGTTATCTCCCAGCAGCGGTCGCACCGCCTCGGCAGCCGATCCGGCCGGGATGCCTTCAAACCGGTGATAGGCGCCGACGAAGGCGTCGACGGCCGGCAGATCGGCCGGCTGGGCGTGTCGGAGTTCCAGTTTCATCGTTCGATGGTCTTCCGGGTCGCATGGAGGTCGCACCACATCAGCACCTTCCCCACGAACGCGTCGCCCACCCGAATCGCGCGCGGCTCGGTGCCGTACGGTTCAAAACCGCACGCGGCATACAGCTGTTGCGCCGCGGCGTTCGTGTCGGATACCGTCAGGAGGACGTGATGCAGGTTCGCATGCCGGCGCGCCTCGTCGAGGACGGCCTCGACCAGCCGGCGACCTAGGCCCTGCTGCCGGTAGGCCGGGCGGACGTACATCCCGAACAGCGTGGCCTTGTGGCGCAGTTTCTCCCGGCGATGAAACGACAACCCGGCCACGCCGGCGATCCGGCCTGCGTCCATCGCCCCGAACACCCGATCGGCCGCTCCGTCGCCCGCTGCCAGACGCGTTTCCCACCACGATAGCGCGAGCCCCGCGCGTTCCTCCGGCGTGGAGGTAAAGGCATCCGGGTGCGCCGCGTATGCTTCGAGCATCAGCGCGCGGTACGCGCCGGCGTGCGCCGTCGTCAGCCGTTCGATGTGCAGCGGATCGGGCGTCATGAGGCCTCCCGGTACCGCTCCGGCGCGTAGCGATGCGCGAGGTAGCCATCCGCGGCGGCGAGATCCAGATCCTGGACGAGCACGCCTTCCTCGCCGTAGGGCAGGTGCGCCCGCATCGTGCCGGCCGGATCGATGAGCGTCGTGGCCGATTCCTGGTACCGCATCGCGTAGTTGACGCTCGCGAAATAGATTCGGTTTTCGATGCTGCGCATCATCATCGCCTTCTCGTAATAAGGACTCTCCGCCGCCCCCCACCGGCTGAGCACGACGCCCTCGCGGTCGCTCCCCGTGAGCTGGGGGTGGAAGACGATGTGCGCGCCGCGCCGCGCCGCCCAACGCACGGTCTCGGGATAGCGCCAACCTTCGTGGCAGATGGCGATGCCGAACTTCAGTCCGTCGACCTCGAACAGCCGGCGCGTGTCGCCGGGCACGTAGTTGCGCTCTTCGCTGGGATCGACCTGATTTTTGGTCTGGACGCCCTGCATGCTTCCCGAGGCGTCGAAAACGACCGACGCGATCTGCCGGCCCTCGGGCGCCCGGCGCTCCGTCCCCAGGATGGTGGCGATGCGGTAGTGTTTGGCCCATCCCCCCACAGCGCCCAGAACGCGCTCCGCATCGGCCTCGGTGAACGCCGGCACCTCGAAATCCAGCCCGCGCAGTCCGGGCAGATAGGCTTCGGGGAAACAGACGATGCGCGCGCCTTCGGCCGCCGCGACTGCCATCAGGCGTTCGACGCGCGCCAGGCCGTCGTCGACGGACGATGCAATGCGGGGAGAAGCAAGCGCGATGCGCATGGATGTGGGCTCCAGGTCTGGATTAGGAGAATCGAGAGCGAGTCATACCGGGGGGATGGCCCGATGCGGGCGACGCTCAGCCATACTCCGGGCCGGCGTTCGCGCCGATCGAACCCCCCGTGGCCCGGCCAGGATCCACATCCGAAGCCCGGCCGAGCCGCATCCGGATGAAGCGGCGCTGCAGCGTCAACCCGCGTTCCGCCAGCCGGCGCGGGCGTTCCGGATCCGCGGGGTCGATGTCGATCAAAACCGGCTGCCCCGCGAATCGCGCGAGCATCTCGTCGACGAGTTGCAAGGCGATCCGATCGGTATCGCCAACGACCGGTCCGATGTACGTGGCCACGCGCCCTTCGCGGGCCAGCGCGTACCCCGCCGGGGATCCCGCGTCGGCGCGCCACACGACCGGCCGGCAGGCCGCTTCGGCCGCGAGCCGTTCGAGCAGCCGCGACCGGTCCGCGCCGTACGCCGCCCGGTCTAGCGGGTAGACGCCGGCGAGCGGTTCCTCGGCCCGATCCCGAACATCCCATGTGCCCCGGGGGCTTCCCTCCCAGCGCTCGACATCCGACTCCCGGACGAATCCCAGCGAGGCGTACAGCGGCCGGCCCGCCGGCGTGGCGTCCAGCATGACGGTCCGCACGCCGCGCCGCTCGAGGTAGGTCAGCGCCTGCCGCATCAACGCCCGCCCGATACCCTGCCGGCGCGCGTCGGCATGCACGATCATCATCCCGATCCAGGCCAGATCGTCGCCGTAGGTCGTGGTAGTGACGGTGCCGATGAGCCGGCTTCCGCGGCGGGCCGCAAAACAGCCCGCCGGCTCGAGGTCCAGCAGGCGGCGCCAGTCCGCCAGGGTCTGATTCCAGCCCTGCGCCGTGCTCAACGCCAGCGCGTCTTCGGCATCGTCCGCTTCGAGCAGGCTCGGCGTCATATCCGGTAGGTTCATGCGGTCTTCCTGGGGAAAAGATGCCGGGCCGGCGAGCGAACGGTTGGGGGTCGATGCGCCCGTCGTTATCATGGGTCGTACCCCAACCTCGCCGAGGCCGTCATGAAATTCCTCGTTGCACGCCTGCCCGTCTGGATCGTTCTGGGTCTGGGCCTCCTCTCGTTACCCGCGGTCGACCCGCCGCCGGCCGATTGGCCGACCAACGGCGGCACCCTGTCGAATCAGCGCTACGCCCCGCTCTCACAGATCGACCGAACCAACGTCGCGTTGCTGAAAGGCGTCTGGCACGTTCGCCTCGACGGCTCCGGCATGGGGACCCGGTTCTCCGGCGAGGCGCAGCCCATCGTGCATGAGGGGACCCTGTTCATCGTGACCGGCGCGGACGATGTCTTCGCCCTCGACGTGGCGACCGGGGCGCGGCGCTGGACCTACGAGGCCCACCTCGATCCCAACCTGACGGGCATCTGCTGCGGCTGGACGAGCCGCGGCGTCGGGCTGGGCGACGGGATGGTGTTCGTCGGACAGCTGGACGGCAAGCTGGTGGCCCTCGACGAGCGGACGGGCGCCGTGCGCTGGTCGGTCCAGGCCGAACGCTGGCAGGAGGGCTACGTGATCACCAGCGCGCCCCTGTACTACGACGGCCTCGTCATCACGGGCTTCGCCGGCGCCGAATACGCCATGCGCGGCCGCGTGAAAGCCTACGATGCCCGGACGGGCGATCTGGTCTGGACGTTTTACACCATCCCGGGACCCGGCGAGATCGGGCACGAGACCTGGCCGCAGGACAACGAGCTGTGGAAATATGGCGGCGGGTCGGTCTGGCAGACGCCGGCCGTCGACCCGGACCTCGGCCTGCTCTATTTTTCCACGGGCAACCCGGGGCCTGACTTTAGCGGAGTGGATCGCGCCGGCGACAACCTGTTCGCCTCCTCGGTTCTGGCGCTCGAGTTCCGCACCGGCGCCTACCGGTGGCACTACCAGGCCATCCATCACGATCTGTGGGACTATGACCTGCCCACGCCGGTCGTCCTTTTCGACGCGGAGATCGACGGCCGGATGCGCAAGGGCCTCGCCGCTACGGGCAAGACGGGATGGGTCTACCTGCTGGACCGCGTGACGGGCGAGCCGCTGATCGGCATCGACGAGCGCCCGGTGCCGCAGGAGCCGCTGCAGGCCACGGCCGCCACGCAGCCCTACCCTGTTGGCGACGCCTATGCGCCGCAGGATATCGACATCGCCCCGGAGGGATACGACCTGGTCAACGGGGGTCGCATCTTCACTCCTTTTCTCACCGAGGGCGTCGTGATGCGCCCCTCGCAGGGCGGCGGCGCCAACTGGCCGCCGAGTTCGTACGACCCGGTCCATCATCGCTACTTCGTCTGCTCGCGCGACGGCATCGGTCTGTACCGGGGCGGGCCCGGGTTCGACGATCCGCCCGAGGCCGGCAAACAGTTCCTCGGCGGCCGGTTCGGGGGCATCGCGCAGACGTCACACGGCATCTTCGCGGCCATCGACGTGACCACGAATCGGCTCGTGTGGCGGCAGCGATGGAGCGACACCTGCTACAGCGGATCGGTGGCGACGGCCGGCGGCCTGGTCTTCGTCGGCCGCAACGACGGCCGGTTCACCGCGCTCGACACGGACACGGGGCGCCGGCTCTGGGAGTTTCAGACGGGCGCCGGCGTGAACGCGCCGGCCAGCGTCTTCGAACATGATGGCAAGGAATACATCGCGGTCTACGCCGCCGGCAACCTGTTCGCCGGCTCGGAACGCGGCGACCACGTATGGCTCTTCGGGCTCGACGGCGCGCTCGAACCGGTGGCGCGGGTCGATTCTTCGGTCCCTGCGTCGACCCGCTACGCCGACGCAGGTCCGCCCGACCCCGCAAACGGACGCCGGCTCTTCCTCGAAGCCTGCCAGTTCTGCCACGGCGAAACCGGCGAAGGCGGACACAACGGCGCGCCGCTGACGTCGATGCGCGACCACGACCTGGCGTTTCAGACAGTCACGAGCGGCCGGTACAACATGCCCTCCTTTGCATCGATCCTCACCGATGCCGAACGGCGGGATGTCGTGGCGTACGTGGTCGACGTGCTGAACAAACGGTAAAAATCCGTCATCGGGCCGTAATGCCGGGCCAGTCGTCGGTCCGGAAGGGCGAAGCCGGCAGGCCGGCGCCGTTGACGAGGTTGACCGCCGGGTTGGCAGCCCATCCGTAGCGCACCGCCACCGGCTCGGCGACGTCCGGGCTGTACACGTTGACCGTCTCGCCATCGATGTTGGCCTCGGCCCAGTGAAAGACCCGGTCCGCGCCGGCGATCGTGAAGCCTTCGAGGTCCTGCCCCCCGTCAGCCGCGAGCCCGTCGGCGTGGTCGAACGTGAGCCGGACGGTCGGGCCTTCAACGGTCATCGAGCGATACACCGGGCCGTAGGCGGCGAGCGCCTCGCCATACACCTGTCGGCGTGCGAGCAGCGCGAGCCGGCGACCGACTTCCTGCTTGTTTTTCGGGTGGATGTCCGCCGCCTCGCCGATGTCGATCGTCACCGCCATGCCGGTGTTGGGGAGCGACAGCGTCATCGTCTGCGCCTCGCGCAATTCGGCCCAGTCATCCTCCACGGGGTGCTGCGGTCGCTCCTTGAAGTTGGCGAGCTGGACGAAGAGGAAGGGGAAGTCGCCCTGCCCCCATTGCGCCCGCCAGTCCGAAATCATCGTCGGAAACAGCGTGCGATACTGGTAGGCGCGACCGGTGTTCGACTCGCCCTGATACCAGATCGCCCCGCGGATTCCGTAGGGAATGATCGGCGCCAGCATCCCGTTGTAGAGCACGGTCACCTGGTTCGGATTCCGGGGCGAAGCCGGCTGCGGGGGCAGATCCCGCACATCGTATCCGACGCGGCACATCCACACGCCCGCCAGCGACTGCGGCGGCGCGCCGGCCCGGCCGAGCGACAGGGCGCCCGGGTCGCCGTAAAACCCGCCGCCGCCGCCCGTGTCCTCGATCCGCACGGCGATGACGTTGCGCCCGGCCTTCACGAGCGCACCCGGCACGGTGTACGTGCGCATGGCGTTAAACGCCGCGATGCCGCCGACGCGGACGCCGTTGAACCAGGTGTCGTCGTTGTCGTCGATCAGCCCCAGGTTGAGCGTGAGGTCGCGCCCCGCCCACGAGGCCGGCACCGTCACCTCACGGCGAAACCACACGACGCCGTCGAAGCCCGGCAGGCCGGCTTCCTCCCAGAGCCGCGGCACCTCCATCGTTTTCCATCCGCCGGCGTCGGCACCGGGCTGATACCACCACCGGGTTGAGTCTGCATCCTGCCGGCCGGCGTCGCTCGCGCGGGCATCGGCGCGCCAACGCGCCATCGCCGCATCGTAGGCCGCAACCTGCTCCTCGACGGTGCCGCCCCCCGCCGGCGCGAGGGTGTTCACCGCCTCGACGAAATCGGGCATCTCCCGGAGCGCGCCGGCGCTGGTCCACGCCTCGGCGATGGTCCCGCCCCACGAGCTGTGGATGAGGCCGATCGGGACGTCGAGGGTCCGATGCAGATCCCTCCCGAAGAAGTAGGCGACAGACGAAAATTCCGCCACGGTCTCGGGCGTCGTGGGCTGCCACCCGGTGTTGGGCACCTCGGTCTGCGGAGAAAACGCTACGGTATGTTCGGCCTGCCAGAGCCGGATAGGCGGAAACGACGCCGCCGCGATCTCCTTTTCGTAGTCCTTGACCCGTCCCCAGCCGGCGAGCGGCATCTCCATGTTCGACTGTCCCGATCCCACCCATACCTCCCCGACGAGCACGTCGGAGAACACGGTCGTGTCGGCCCCCGCGATCACCAGCTCATAGGGCCCGCCGGCCTGCAGCGGCGCGAGATCCACGCGCCACGTGCTGTCGGGCGCCACCCGGGCGCGGTGCGACTGCCCGTCGATCTCAACGCGGACCGTGCCGCCCGGCAGGGCCGTGCCCCAGACCGGGACGTTCATGTCGCGCTGCAACACCATGTGGTCCCCGAAGATGCTCGGTACCGCGATGTCCGCCGCCGGCGGGGTCGTGTCGCAGCCCCAGAGGAGCGCGGCGAGCAGCGCGAGGCGCAGGGAATGGGAGGATTTCATGGGATCAGGGGGATGGCGGACTATTTCCGGGGTTTCGCCGCGAGCGCGGCCTCGTTCTCGCGCAGCCGGCATTGCGCGATCCGGGCGATCAGGTCGTACGGGATGGGTTCGCTGAGCGGGATCTGCAGGTTGCCCTTCTCGCCGCGGTAGCGGGCGATCTCGGCCCGCAGGGCCTCGTCGCCTTTGACGGGAGGATACAGACCGATGTGTTTTTTGTAGGCCGCGAAATAGAGCACCGTGCCGTTCAGGGTCAGAGCCGGCATGTTGTAGCTGATCGTTTCTCCGCAGTCCGGAATCGCCGCCCGGAGCGTGGCCCGAATCTCGTTGAGGATCGCCTGGATCTCATCGGGAAAGGTGGCGATATAGGCGTCGATGCTCGCGTGTTTAACGGTAGGACTCATGCGTGAAACCGGGTTCATGCCTACTCACATGCCGGCGTCGTAGAAATACTCCTCGCGCACGATCTTCCCATCCTTGACGGTGAAGAGGCCGACCTCGTCCATCTGCATCCGGCGGCCGGACGGCTTGTGGGTGATATCGTACTGAAAGCCCACGACAAACCGGTCGCCATGCGGCCAGGGGCCCGTGACGGCGGCGGAATGCACCTCGTGGTTGGCCACCCACCATTCGCTCTTCGCCTTGAGCGCGGCCAGGCCGTGCGCCTCTTTTTCGACGCCCTCAGGCACCCAGGCTTCGACGCTCACGGCATCGTCGGCGAAAAGGGTGGCGATGGCTTCGGCATTTTTGCCCTGCCGGCACAGGTCGACGAGCTTGCGGGCGATGTCCATGGTGTTCACAGGCGTTCCTCGGATTCTGGCGTGGAAAATGGCGGGATAAACTACGTCGCGCCGAACAGCATTGCGAGCGCGCCCGGCTGAATTCATCCGACCGGATGCCGCCCCCATCGCTTCTGGTACACCCAGAACGAGCGGTCCTGAAACACCGGGTCGCGTTCGGGGCCCGGTGGAAGCCGGCCGATTCGTACAGGCGATGCAGCGCGAACAGTCCGATGGGAGCCGGCAGCAGGATGAAGCCGCGCAAGATCGCCTTGCGCGCCGAGACGGTGCCTTTCCAGGGATCACAGCAACCACTCCACGGGAAGACGCGACAGGATCCAGATCCCCAGCCGCTGGAGCACCGTCGTGCCGGGCTCGACATCGTGCCGACGTTCGCCGTCCGGCGTCCACTCGATCCACTGCAGCCGCTTGCCGTCCTCCGCCAGCCGCACCGCGTAGGTCGTGAGCGACAGGCCGGCATCGAACAGCAATCCCAGGTCATGAGCGAGCCGGGGCGAATCGAGCACCAGCCCCATCTCGGTATTCAGCCGGGCCGAACGGGGGTCGAAGTTGAACGACCCGACGAACAGGTGCTGACCGTCCAGCGCAAAGGTTTTCGCATGCAAACTCGCCCCGGAGCTGCGTCCCAGCCCCTCGGTTTCCCGCCGCTGCCCCCATCCCCGCTTGAGCTCGAACAGCTGGACGCCGGCCCGGAGCAGCTCGCGGCGGCGCTTCGCGTAGCCGGCGTGCACAACGCCCACGTCGGTCGACTCCAGCGAGTTGGTGAGCACGCGGACCCGCACGCCGCGGGACGCGAGGTTCTGGAGGGTGGCCGACCCCTCCGACGCCGGCACGAAATAAGACGACACCAGATCGAACGACGCGCGGGGCGGGCCGATTGCATCGAGCAGCCGGGTCAGCAGCAGCGACTCGGGCCGGGCGGGCCCGCCGAGGGTTTTTACCGGGTCGTCGTACACGAGCCGGGCATCGGTCCAGATGAGTTGCCGCACAAGCGGTTCGAGCAGGACGTGCCGCTGCCGGGCGAGAAACGCGACGGTCTCCTCTTTCGCGTGGTTGGCGGTGAATGCGGCGCGCAGCCGCTCGCCGGCGCCCGGCGAGGCCGGCCCGACCACCGCGTCGCTCGGGCATGCCGAGGCGCTGTGCCAGTAGGCCTCGAACATGGCCGAGACGTCGGCCGCGGCGGGGCCGATGGCCAGGACATCCAGATCCGCGAACGCCGTCCCCTCACCCGATGCAAAATATTCGTCGCCGACGTTGCGCCCGCCGACGATGGTCGCCACCCCATCGATGGTGAACGACTTGTTGTGCATCCGCCTGTTCGAGCGATGGAAATCCGTCACGGCGTTCAACAGCCGGTAGCGCCGCCACCGGAGCGCATTGTAGATCCGGATCTCGATGTTCGGGTGACTGGCCAGGTCCGCGATGACCTGATCCATGCCCTCGGTGGTGGCGTCGTCCAGCACCAGCCGGATCCGCACCCCGCGTTCTGCGGCGCCCCAGAGGGCCTCGAGCATCAGATGCCCCGTCTCGTCGGCGTGCCACATGTAATACAGCGCGTCGATCGTGCGCTCGGCGGCGAGGGCGAGCGCGGCGCGGGCGGCGTACGCCTCGCCGGCGTCGGAAAGCAGTCGGACGCCGGTCTGCCCCGGATGCTCGGCGATGCCTTGCGCGATCGGGCGTTGCGGGAGAGACCGGGTTTGTTCAGCGGCTTTCATGGGTGGCTCGGGCGGCAGCGTCCGCGACAAACCGGTCGCATGGCGCACGTCCGCATTTCTCGGCAGAGCACGGGATCGCGTCGTATATGATACGCGATATCATGCTCTTAGGCCTCATCGCGGCCTGCGCGCTGCGGAATGGCGGTCTCTACGCTTGTCGATGGCGTGTGGGCGGGTTGCGATTCACCGGGTCGACAAACAGCACGGCGGTCGCCGCCATGAAACGCGCATGGACTGCCGGGCTCAGACCTCCGGGGGAGGATCCTGTCGGTCGGCGAGCTGGTGATAATGCTCGCTGGCGCGCCGAAAGGTTTCGCGGTCGTCGACATGGCGCGCAGCGTGGGCCAGACCGAGCCAGACATCGGCGTCATCGGGCAGGCGCTCGCTCGCGTCCGCCAGGAGATCGACGGCTTCGGCGTGCCGGCCGGCATCCATGTACAGCTTGCCCAGGCTGGTGACCACCGCCGGCTCGTAGGGCGCCTGGAGCCGGGCCTGCTCGAAGGCGTCGAGGGCACCGTCGCGGTCGCCATGCCGGAGGCGGATGAGCCCCACGCGGACAAGCACGGTCACCGGTGGATGGTTTTCGTTGAACGACGCGGCGTAGGCCTGCAGCATCGTTTCAGCCTCGTCGCCCCTGCCGCTCATCCGGAGCTGATCGTACAGCTCCCACACGGGCTGGGCATGACGCGGAAAGATCCGCGCCAGCTCGCGGATCTGGATTTCGGCTTCGTTCGGATCGGTCGTCCGCAGCCGGCGCGCGATACGCACGCCGTCGAGCAGGCGCTCGTTTTCGGCGGCTTTCATGGCGGCGCAGGCCGCGATGATGTCGGGCATGGGCTCGTCCCACTCGCGCGCGTCGAGCCCACCCTGCCGGCCCATCGCCAGCACGAGGCGCGACAGGCGCTCGGCGGCGAGGCCGTCGGCGCTGTGGTTCACATCCGCCAGATGCTGGTTCTGCCGCTGCACGACCGCCTTCGCGCGGCCGGGATCCATCAGGATCGCCGCGATCGCCTCCGGGAGGCGTTCGAGCCGGCGCACGACGAGCGGCCCCTCCACCCCCTGGTGCGCCAGGGGACGATCCGGATACATCGACACTGCAATAACGGGCCTCCGACGCAGCATGCCCTCCACCACGGCGTGCGACGGCTCCAGGCAGACGATCATGTCCGCCGCCCGCACCGCCTCGCCGGCCGTGCCGCGCACCACGAACACATCCCGGTAACCCTGCGCCTCCAGCCACGCCTCGTACGCCCGCGTCAACGCGGTCGGGTCGACACCGGCGGCCGCCAGCCCGGCCTCCTCCTCGGGGGCCGGCTCCACGATGAGTTGAAATCCGCCCTGCACGACGCGCGTGGCCGCGAGCGCCGCCTCGTGCAGCGCCACCGCGAACCGGAAACGCGACGCGAAGTCGGCCGCATCCCCGGCGAAAGGCGGCACGCGCAGCAGGACGGCCGGCCGATCCGGCGCCATCCCCAGCTTCAGCCGGGCATCGCGCATCCGCGCGCGCTCCTCGTCGATCCCTCCACCGGGCTCCGCCTTCCCCGGCCAGCCGGTGACGAAGACCTGCTCGGCCGGCACGCCGGCCTCGACGAGCCGGTCGCGGTCCAGACGGCTCCCCACCGCCGCATAGTCGGCGAAAAGCGATGGATACGGCACGGCTTCGAGGCCGTTGCCATACCATCCTTCCCCCAGCGCCAGCGTGGGCACCCGGGCGTCGCGCGCAAAACGCACGACGGCGCGCGCGGCATCCGAATGGTCGTCGCCGACGACGATCAGCCGGACGTCGTACGCGTGGAGCACGCGCTTGAGGGTGTCGATCGCCAGGATCTGCTCCTCGACACGCCGGCGCAGGGAGCGAAAAAACGGTGCGCCGGCCTCCTGCATCACCGACGGCGCGCCGGCAGCTGCTTGCGCCTGCAGCGCATCGACGCGACGCGCCGCCTCGGCAGCCGCCCTGGCGCGGAGCGCGGGCGTACGGAAGGCGTGCCAGTCCAGACACGGCACGCCGGCGGCGTGCGCCGCGTGCAGCGTCGGCCGCTCGCGCAGGGCATCGGCCTCCTTGAGGATGGGCACGAAGCCGGCCTCGGAGACCGTCCGCATCACGGCCACATAGGCGCGTCCGGCGCCGCGGGTCTCGTAAAACAGGATGCCGCGTTTCATCTCACGCATCGCCGCGCTCCCGGTGCAACGCCCACATGAAATAGGGATACGACCCATCTTCCAGCAATTCGGCGAGCGCCACCCCTTCGTAGGTCAGGGCCTCCCGGGCTTCCGGCGTGGCCGACCACGTCCGGGCAAGACCCCGGGCGCGGTCGGCGCGGTCGGCGACGGTTTCGACGGGTTCTTCCGGCCAGTGCCGGTCGAGCGCCGCCGCGATCTCCGCCGGCCGCACGGCCCAGTCGTGGCCGCACGCCGTGCAGGCGCACGCGCCCACCGGCAGCCCGGCCACCGTGGGCAGCAGCGCGGCATAAACCGCCCGACACGCCGCGCACCGTACGATCAGGTACGCGGCGTGGTGACGCGGTTCGATGCCCAGGATCGCTGCCTCCGGATTAAAGGTCTTGGCCTCGTTCATGCCGGCGGGGATCAAAGGGCGGTTTCTGTACGGACTGCCGTTTCGGACTGGATGAGCTGGTCCACTTTCTGGCGGATGGCGCCCTTCTGGAACAGGGGCGTGCGGAAATCCTTCTTCTTCTCCGTGGGAAGCGAAGCCAGCACCTTGCGCGTTTCCGTCACCTGATGGAACAGCGAATAGTGCTGTTCGACAAAGTCGCGGTACGCCTTCGAGCTGTAGACGTTGGAAGTGACCATGCCCACGGCCTCGTCGACCGTATTGAAGAGGACCTGCTCCGGCCAGATGCCGCCGGCGAACGGGAAGTTGTGCACGACCGGCTTGATGCCGCACGCCATCGCCTCGGCGATCGAATAGCCGAAGCTCTCGTGCATGGAGGTGGACAGCAGATACTGCTTGTCCGCCAGCCAGGCCCCGATGTCCTTCTGCCAGCCGTCGAACCGGACATTGTCCTTCAGGCCCATCTCGGCGACCATGTGGTTCCAGTAGATCTGCACGAGCGGCTCCTGAAACTGGCCGGCGACATAGAGTTTGTATCGGGCGTCGAACCGCACGAGCTTCGCCATGATCTGGAGCAGCAGCATCGGGTTCTTGCGCGAATGGATGTAGCCCACGCTCGCGATGTTGTAGCCCTGGCTGCGGGGCGTGAAGCGGTAGCGTTCCGTCGCCACGCCGTTGTGCACCACGCTCACCTGCACGCGCTCCTCGATGCCGGGCACCGTGCTGCGGAGGATGGTGATCAGATGTTCGGTGACCAGCATGAGCGAGTCCACGTTCTCCCACTGCACCTGCGCCGGCATCGGCGTAAACACCTCGTAGCGGTGCAGCCGGCAGACGATCGGTTTGCGGCGCGCCGCATCGAGCTTCGAGGCATGGACGATGAGTTCGTCGCACCACTCGAACCAGCAGATATCCGCCTGCTCCATCAGGGGCTCGACCTCCTCGATGCGCGAGATCACGGCCTTTTTGACGTCGTAGTGCCGGCTCAATCCGCCGATCAGATCGTCGAGGAACTGGTCGAAGCCGGCGCGGACGAACAGGGTCATCTTCCGCTTGCCCATCGAAAGGCTCGCATCGACGCCGGGGATGCGCTGCGGCACCGCGTCGATCTGGGAGAGCTGGCTGGCGTCGGCCACGAGGCGCGCCTTCCGGTACCATTCGAGCGCGTAGGGGAAATCGGACAACTGCTCGTACAGGTTGCCGAGCAGGTAGAGCACCTCGAACCGCTCGGGGGCCTGTTCGAGGGCGGCGAACAGCTGTTCTTCCGCCCGGGGAAACTGTTTACGCTCCATCGCCACGATGGCGCTGAAGAGATGATACAGCGCATCGCTGCCGTACGTCTTCTGCCACGTCACGAGCAGGGTGTCGGCTTCGGCGAGCTGTCCCTTCTGGATGTGCGCTTTGATGGTTTCTTTCGCGTCGAACTGGTGTTGATCCATGGCGATTGAGAGGTGTTTTTGTGGAGAAATGCGTTGCGGCGGTCAGGCCCAGCCGGCCAGCCGTAAAAACTCGGGCGGCAACCCGTCGCGGCTGCGCTCGAGAACGCGCAGCGCCTCGGCGGCCTCGTCGCTCGCGGCGACCGGGTCGTGGCCGGCGAGCAAGTCGGCGACCAGGCCGGCGGCCTGGCGTCCGCGGGTGTAGGATGTTTGCAGGACCTCGCCGCGCTTGCGAAGCAGGTCGGTGAACAACGGCAGCGTCAGCCGCCCCATATCCATGAGGTAGGCGGCGCCGACGCACATCGAGACGAGGTGCATGACGATCTTGTCCAGCGAATACCCGCTCCGGCCCGACAACGAGCCCTGCTGGTGCTGAACGAGCCGCATGTACCGGCCGGCGCGCGCGACGCGCACCCGGCGCTCGGGGTACCGGGCGCAGAGGCGGGCGAGGAAGACGTAGTCTTCGCTCACCTTAAAAAACGGTTCGGGTTCGGTGCCCCGCAGGTCGGGGGGCCGAAAGAGACTTCCGAGCGTGAGCACCTGCATCTCGCCTGTCGCGACGAGGTAGCAGAGCACTTCGAAGCCCGTCTTGCCGTCGAACCCCCGCCGGTCGTATTGCAGACCGATCTGCAGGGACTCGTTGAAGGCGTACACCGCCGGCATGGCGGTGAACAGGATGGTCTCGTCGCGGTCCATCCACGCCGTCGATTCCTCCAGAAAGGCATCCGCCTCGTTCAGGAAATCGTCGTCGTCGCAGAAGGCCAGATACGGGGTATCGACGAGGCGCATCCCCTCGCCGCGGGCGCAGGCGACGCCGCGGTTCGTTTCGTAGTGATGGACGCGGATGTCCGGCCGGCCGGCGGTCAGAAAGTGGAGATCGTCCAGCACCGCGGGGCTCGCCCCGTCGCAGATGATCTGGAGCGGCAGTCCATCCCACAACCCCTCGTCGAGGTAATGGGCGAAGAAGCGCAGCCGGTCGTAGATCGGCATGACGAACGTCACGTCGTCGTGCCGGCTGGCGCCATCGGACGTCGAGCGGGCTTTCTGTAGCTCGAGGATACTGTTCATGTAGACGAGGTGCCGGCGCCCGTGCGGGCGGGTACTTTTTGGAATGGCGGCCCATGGAGCGCGGCGCTCCGGGAGATGCCGTCTGGATGTGTGGAGGGCCGGAGACCAAAAACCCTGCCATGCCCCCCGCCGGGAGGCCGCGGCGCGCCGTTCGCCCCTCCGGATCGATGCCCGGCGTTTGCCGCCGCGTTGCCGCCGCTTCGCCGGGCAATTTCCGCCGACAATTCAGGAAAGATATGCCCGGCTTCCCGGGGCGATTACGCCATCGCGGCGCGATAGCCTGCCCCTGCCGGCTTGGCAAGTCCTTTGTAGAACAGCCCCGCACACCCAAACCACAGAACAGGTCATTATGCTGCTCAGACTCGAAAACAGCTACGAATCCATGACGTCGCACGTGCGTCAGGTCGAGCGCATCGCCAACAACCTGGCGAACGCCAGCACGGTGGGCTTTCGCAAGGACCGGGCGTTTACCGAGGTCCTCGCCGAGGGCCTGGACGCCGAAAACGCGCCCTACAGCACGCGCCAGCTCGGCCAGTGGGCCGATCAGGAACAGGGCAGCCTGCAGCAGACGAACGCGCCGCTCGACGTCGCGATCAACGGGCAGGGCTTCTTCGTGCTGACCGATCCCGAGACGGGCGCCACGCGCTACACGCGCGCCGGCCACTTCATCACGGACGAGGAAGGGACGCTGCGCACCCCGAGCGGGCTGGTCGTCGAAGGCCAGTCCGGATCGATCGAGATCCCCGAAGACGCGCTCGCCATCGAGATCCGCCGCAACGGCGAGGTCGTGGTGGACGACAGCATCGTCGGCCAGCTCCGCATCGTCCAGTTCGACACCCCGCAGAACCTGACGCGCATCGACGCGGCGTCCTTCGTCGCCAACGGCGTCGAGCCGACGGACGTCGACGAGCCCTCGGTGTCCCAGGGGCAGCTCGAAATGAGCAACGTCAATGCCGTGCGCGAAATGACGGACCTGATCGCGTACAGCCGGCTCTTCGAAGCCCAGCAAAAGACGCTGACGACCGTGGATAACTACCTCGAGCGCGCGACGCGCGAACTGAGCAGATTCTAGGTTGATCGCTTTTGCGATCAACCGTTTCAGGGGGCAGGTTCAAGGTTCAAGGAGGATGGCTCGTTTACCGAGCCCAGGCCGCCCGAATCCTTGAACCTCAAACCTCGAACTTCAAACCAATCTCTCTCATGCCAGGCTGATCGCGATCAGCCGTTTCAGGGGGCGGGTTTAAGGTTCAGAGTGGATGGCTCGTTTACCGAGCCCAGGCCGCCCGAATCCTTGAACCTCAAACCTCGAACTTCAAACCAATCTCTCTCATGCTACGAGCACTCTGGACCGCCGCGCTGGGTATGCAAGCCCAGCAGCAAGGCGTCGACAACATCGCCAACAACCTGGCCAACGCGAACACGACGGGCTTCAAGCAGGCCAAGATCGTGTTTCAGGATCTCCTCTATCAGACCGTCCGCGCGCCCGGCGAGGGCGATGCCGGCACGTCGCAGCCGGCGACGCTGCAGATGGGCCATGGCGCCACGGCCATCGCCACGGTCCGCAACTTCCAGCAGGGCGGTCTGACCGAAACGCAGAACCCGCTCGACATCGCGATCAACGGGCAGGGCTTCCTGCAGATCACTCGCCCCGACGGCTCCGTCGCCTACACCCGCGACGGGACGTTTACGCTCAATTCCGACGGCACCATCGTCACCCAGAGCGGGCTGCGCCTGGAGCCCGAAATCACGATCCCGCCGGATGCGAGCCGCATCGACATCTCGCAGGACGGCGTCGTCATGGCGACCATCCCCGGTGAGGTTCAGCCGATGGAGCTCGGCCAGCTCGAACTGGCGCGGTTCAACAACGAAAACGGCCTCCTCTCGATCGGCGGCAACCTGTACGAGCAGACCAACGCCAGCGGCGAGCCGATCCTCGGCACGCCCGGGCAGGACGGTCTCGGCGGCCTCATCCAGGGATACCTGGAGAATTCCAACGTCCAGGTGGTCCAGGAGATGGTCAACCTCATCACCGCCCAGCGCGCCTACGAGCTCAACACCAAGGTGGTCACGACGGCCGACCAGATGTTGCAGCAGGCCAACCAGCTCAAACGGTGATATATCGCACCATGCATATCGCAATTCGCACATGGCATGTGCGGCGCTGTCTTTTCGCATCGCTCGCCATGTGCCTGTTACGATGTGTCCTGTGCGATGCCGTCGCGGCGCAGGCCCGCGAGAGCCTGTTGGTCGAAGCGGCGCAATCGGCCCTGGCGGAGCAGTATCCGGGTCACGAAGAGCGGATGGAGATTCGCCTGGTGCGCACGGGCGGCGACGCGCCGGCCGACGCGCCGCTCCGGGTTCGACTGCCCGCCGGCGCCGGCGTGCCGAAAGGCCGCATCCAGGCCAATCTCCAGGCCCTGTCGCCCGACGGCGCGTGGCAGGATGCCGGCTGGGCGCAGTTCTACGTCGCGCACTTCGACTCGGTAGCCGTACCGACGCGGGCCCTCAACAAGGACGCCGAGATCGGTCCGGACGACCTGGTCTTCGCCTGGATGGAAACGACCCGGTTCGCCGGCGATCCGCTGACGCCGGCGCTGCTGCGGGACCTGGCCACGGCTCCGCTCTTCGCGCACCGGCATCTCCAGGCGGACCGCGCGCTGCAGCGCACCGACGTCCGGCCGGCCTACGCCGCCGACACCGGCGAGCCGCTCGACATGATCTACCAGCGCGACCAGCTCACGCTGATCGTCAAAGGCCAGGCCCGCTCCCCGGGTTTTGTCGGCGACATCATCCGGTTCTACGCGCCGACGACCAAATCCATGTACAAAGTTCGCCTCACCGGGCCCGGCGCCGCGGAATGGCTTGAAACCCTAGACTGATCCGACCATGAACCCCAAACGCATCGCCGTCCTGAGCTGGCTCATCCTGCTGGCCTTCCTGTTCCTGCTGTTCATTCCCCGGCACGCCCTGGCGCAGCGGTCCATGTTCGCCGACGTCAAGGCATACCGCGTGGGCGACGCCATCACGATCCAGCTCGCCGAGCGCACCGCCGCCCAGCGCGAGAGCCAGTGGGAGCGCAGCAGCCGCTCGCGACTCGACAGCCAGAGCGGACTCGACGGCGGGACGGCGCTGAACGGCCAGTTCGGGCTCAACGCCACGTTCCAGAACGACGCCGAGCGGCGCAACGGAAGCGTCCAGTCGGATCTCCTCCGGGGCAACATGACCGCCATCATCGTGGCGGTCGACTCGCTTTCGGGCAACCTCGTCGTGCAGGGCGAACGCAGCCTGAACGTCAACGGCGAGACGCATCTCATGGAGGTGCGCGGCATGG